>CAMODR010000057.1 GCA_946611495.1 uncultured Methanobrevibacter sp.
TTTGGAGTAAACGTTTCAAAAAGAAAGGCTACTCAAATCATCTATAATGATATGACAACATATTCAGTGATTGTAGCAATAGATGGAAGAATTGGAGAATACTTTAATGTGACCTTAAAGGACATTGATGGTAATGTACTTGCAAATAAGCCTATAAAAATAGGTTTTAATGGAAAGGTTTATAATAAGACAACTGATTCCAATGGAAATGCAAGGCTTCAAATTAACCTGAAGGTTCCAAAGACCTATACCTTTGCAATTTGCTTCCTAAGTGATGATGATTATTACGCTTCATTTGAAGTTTCTAAAATAACTGTAATCAAGAAGAAAATGTCTTTGACAGTTCCAAATGTTTCATATAAGTCTACAGCTAAGACAAAAACATTGACTGCAACACTTAAGGACAATAATAATAAGTTGGTTTCAGGAAAAACCTTGACTTTCACAGTGAATGGTAAGACATACACAGCAAAAACCAATTCTAAAGGAGTCGCATCAGTTAAGGTAAGCTTGTCTACTAAAAAGACTTATTCATTTACAGTCAAGTTCGCTGGTGATGATTATTATGGTGCTGTCACTAAATCTGGAAAGGTAACTATAAAATAGTTATTTTTCACTTCAATTTTTTTCTATTATTTTTTCTTTATTTCATTTTTTAATTCTTTTTAACTTTTTTTTTAGTTTTTATTTTTTATTTTTTCTTTATTTCATTTTTTAATACTTTTTAATTCTTTTTAACTTTTTTTAGTTTTTATTTTTTCATTTTTACTTTTTCCCTATTTTTTCTAATTGATTTTTTTATTCTATTTTTGATTATCAGTATCATTATAAAAAAATATTTTAATTATATAAAATATATATTAATAATGATTAATTAAATTAAATAATTTTTTTAAAAAATATTTTTTATCAATATAAATTTAAAAATTTTAAATTATTTTTTAAAATAATAATTAAATTCTTTATACTTTTTATTAATGATTTGAATTATTATAAAATATTTAAAGAAACTATTTTAGTTATTATTTGATAAAAATTTCTTAATTTGATTATTATAGATAATTAACAATATTTAACAACTATTAAAGTTTAGGGAGTTTTCTTATGAAGTTAAAACGTTTAATGATTATTAGTTTACTATTAATATCATTATTGCTCATTCCAATAAGTTTCGCTAGTGATGTATCTTCTCTTGAAACAGATCATGCTAGCGATATGGCTATTGGGGATAATGATAATGATTTGAATCTAGAATCTGATGGTGGTTCAATCCTAAAAGATTCTAAAAATGCCTTACAATCCATTGAGGATGACAGGCTAGTTGGAAATTATAGTGGTGATGATGCAGATTCACATTCTCCATCTGTCCACTCATCACCTGAAATAGAAACAATAACAAATGAATTGAATAATCAAAATTCAAACATTCAGGGCTTGGATTACTCTGAATACTCAGATTATGTCAACCTTAACACAAGGCTTGTTGACTATGACTTTAACATATCTGACTCAAATACAATCTTTGTAAATGCATCCTATACAGGAAGCACTCAAAATGGTAATCAGGCTAGTCCATATAACAACATAATGTCTGCATTAAGCGCATTTGGACTATCCTCTAACACCAGAGGCAATATTTTCATAGCAGATGGTCTTTATACAATCAATAGAAGGACTATCATTAGCAAGAACCTGAATCTTATTGGCCAAAGCAGTTCAAATACAATCATAAATGGAAATGGATATCAATTTTTAATGATCACTCCTGCTTATGGTGCAGCTGCAAGCCCTCTTATAAACATATTCAATCTGACCATCACAAAGGCAAGCTCCTACTATGGAGGGGCAGTTTATGTCAATGAAAGTGCTGTCAACTTTGTAAACACAATATTTAGGGAGAATAGTGCAAATGAGTATACTTCATACAGCACTTATCCTGGAAGCGGAGGAGCAATCTATAACGATAAGGGATTTGTAAGAATATATAATTCCTTGTTTGTAAATAACACTGCTAGCGGCAAATATGATTCATATGCAGGTGCCATATTTAATGATATGGGTGAAATGACAATATTAAACTCCCAATTTATAAATAACACTGTAATTGGAAATTACTCTTCTGGAGGAGCTATCTATGATTACTCTGGAATACTAGTATTATTCAATTCAAACATTACAGGAAACACTCTCATATCAAATTTCTCTATTGGTGGAGGCCTTTGCAATTGGCAAAGCCATAATGTTTTCATAATCAACTCAAGCATAGATTCAAACAAGATATACGGAAAATATACATTCGGATCTGCAATTGCAAATAAGGCCATAATCCTTGATGTGGTAAATACCACTATTTCAGATAACTTGGCAAACGGCACAAGCGATGTCAACGGAACCTTCTTTAACCTAAACGGAATTGTCAATTTCACCAATGTCAATTTCACAAATAACAGAATAAGCAAACCGAAAGATGACTTATTGATTTGTCTTGAAGACCAAATGATCGTATCTGATGCATTTGATAAGGAATTGCTCCTTGACTTGCCTTCATCCTATGACTTAAGGGACTATGGATTAGTGACTCCAATTAAGGACCAAGGAGGTTCAGGTTCCTGTTGGGCATTTACAACAATTGCAGCAATCGAATCATATCTTTTGAAATATGAAAACCTAACATATGACCTTTCAGAAAACAACATGAAGAATCTTATGGGCTACTATGGATTGAATGGTACTGACTGGCCAGACGGCGGAAACCATTATATGTCCCTTGCATATCTTTTACGATGGAGCGGACCTGTAAACGAAAGCCAAGATCCATTTGACGATGCAAGCACAAGCTCAAGGACTTTTTCAAACATTACAAAAAAGGTTCAGGATGTTCTATACATTCCAGTAAGGCTTAATTACTTAGACTTAAACCAAATAAAGTATGCATTAATGAAATATGGTGCATTATACACCACTATGCATGCAGATGATTATTTCCAATATAATCCAGATTACTATTTAGATATCATTTCAGTATCTAACCATGCAGTAACTCTCATTGGTTGGGATGACAATTATTCAGCTGATAAATTTGACATAAAGCCTCCAGGTGACGGTGCTTTCATCATCAAGAACAGTTGGGGTGACGACTATGGTTACGATGGATACTGGTATATTTCATATTATGACAAGGCATTTGCAGGATTCGGATTGGATACAATCTCTGCTATGGCAATAACAAATGTTGAAAATGTCTCTGCATATAAGAACATCTATCAATACGACATTTTAGGAAACACCTTTGAGTCCTTAGGATATAACTGCAACACTGCATGGTTTGCAAACCAGTTTAAGGCAACAAACAACAATCCTCTTGCAGCATTCGGCTTATACACATTTGGAAGTTCCAGCTATTTAGTAAACATCACAGTAAATGGAATTTCTAAACTCATTCAAGAAGGAAACATCTCTGGTGCAGGATATCATACAATTAAGCTTGATAATTATGTTGACTTGATTAAGGGAGATATATTTAAGATAATCGTTAAGTTAACCACTCCTGACTCATATTATCCTGTTGCAATAGAGTCTCAGCGCAGCGATTACAGCAGTGGAGCAAGCTCCAATCCTGATGAGTCATTCATAAGTCGTGATGGTGAAACATGGTATGACCTTTATGATTATGCTGATTCCATTAAGTTCTATCAATATTTGGATTATTATGAAATGAAAGAGGCTAACGTTTGTCTTAAGGCTTATACAATTGGAAGCTCTGATGTTTTCCTTAATGTAAAATCCAATGTTTCCACTTATACTAAAGGAGATTTAGTGGAAGTTACTGTAAGCATTTCCAATGATGGCGATCCGGTGACTGGATTGAATTTAAGCATAAGTCTTGACAGTTCAGTTTCAATCAAGAGTTTCACAAACCTTAAGGGTTCATTTGACATGACAAATAAGATCTGGCATTTAGGCACATTAGCTACTGGAGAAACCCAAAGCCTCAAATTGACTCTCAATATGAGGGAGAATAAGGAAATAGTTGCATTATCATTCGACTTTAACTTCTCTGGATATATGCCAACAAATGCAAGCACTTCCAAAGTCTTATATCTTTACTATGATGGAGTCACTAAATTCATTGATGTCGAAAATGTGTCTACATCTGTAAAATCAAATGATTCTGTAGGCATTCAACTTGTAAACCTTGACAATCAGCCTATTGAAAATAAGGAAATAGTAATATCACTTGTCGAAAGCGATAATGGCTATGCATTTGAAAACATTACTTTAGTTACTGATGAAAATGGAAATGCAAATTTCATATTAAACTTATTGGAAGGAAATTATGCATTTTTAGCATCATTTGATGGTGATAGTCTTTATAAGGCTTCAAATATGACTTTCAATGTTTCTGTAAGCAAAATCAACACATCAATTAGCTTAAATGGCGGCAGTGATAGCATTACAACTTTGGCAAAATCCAATGACACTATCTCTTTCAATCTATCTGATGAGCTATTGAATGGCATGCCTCTAAAGGAAATCATAATATCCTTATTGAATGGAAATGAAGAAAATAATTCCTTTGATAATGTTTTCGAAAATTTAACTCTAATCACTGATGAGAGTGGATTAGCTAATTTCAATTTGGATTTAACTGAAGGAAATTATGAATTCCTTGTTTCATTTATAGGAGATGAAGTCTATAAGGATTCCAGTTTGACATTCAATGTAAATGTACTTAAAAGAGATACATTAATCGATTTGGATTCATCAAGCTTGATTCTCTCAAACGAGACTGATTTGATTTCCTTATCAAAATCTGAAGACATAATCAAATTCAATGTATATGATGAATTGAACAATCCTTTAAGAAATCAAAACATCACATTAACTGTAAAGGATTTAAATGATGATGAAAGCGATTTAAGAACCTATGATTTGATAACAGATTCAAATGGAACTGCATCATTTGTATTAGACTTAACAAAGTCAAATTATGAATTTGCCGTTACTTTCATTGGAGATAATGTCTATGATAAGGAGGAAATTAAGTTCAATATTTCAGTAATCAAGAGAAATTCTCCTCATATAATCCCAGATGATAATATTATAAATGATTCAGATGTATACAAGGCTCATTTCCTTGATGATGAATTTAATCCAATAGTCAATCAATCAGTCACATTCATAATATCCAATGGAAATGACACTTTAAACTATTCAACAATAACAAATGAAAATGGTATTGCTATACTTAGTGGATTATCTGAATTGGACAGCGGAAACTACACAGTTTCAATAGCTTTAGATTCTAATGACTTATATGATGAAAACACTCTATTGACAGATATTACAATTCTTGAAAGAGAAGATGATAAGAAAATAAACACAATGTTTTCAATTTTATTGCCAAATGGTGTAAAGGCAAATGTGGATGGTCTGATTCAATTTAAATTATTGGATGAGTCATTAAGTCCTCTTGGAAATAGAAATATAACTTTGAGAATCATTAATTTAAATCAATCTTTTGACCTGATTACAGATTCAGAGGGTATGGCCGCATACACTATTAATTTAAATGAAGGAAACTATGAATTTGAATTGGCATATCTTGGTGATGATAACTATTCAGGATCTAATTCAATGTTTAATGTTTCTGTATTAAAGGAAAATCCAATAATTGTCTCTTCAAATCCAGTAATAAACAATTCAGATGAATTTGACGTTTATTTATATGACAGCGCTTCTAATCCATTGGCCAATCAGACAGTCATATTCAGCTTAAATGATGCTAGTGGAAAGAGCAGTATATTGAATTATACTGCAGTAACTGATAGTGATGGAAAGGCTACACTTCCAGGTTTGTCTAAATTAGATGAGGGCAATTATACTGTAAATGCCAAATTCGATTCAAATGAGCTCTATAATGAAGTCAATATGACTAAAGTCATAAGAATCTTAGGCAGTTCAATTGATAATGATACAAACGAATCAAACCAAACACAAGCAAGAAAAGGAGTCATCATAAAATATGAGGATATGGTTACAGAATCTGTCTTGACTGCTATTGAAGGAAGGGTTGGAGAATACTTCAATGTCACTTTAGTTGATGAGAACAATAATCCTTTGGCAGGCAAGCTTGTGAAAATAGGATTTAACGGCAAGATCTATAACAAGACCACCAATGCAACAGGTGGAGTTAGATTGCAGATTAACCTTAAGACCCCTGTAACTTACACATTTGCAATCTGCTTCTTAGGTGATGATGAATATAACGCTTCATTTGAAGTGGCTAAGATCACTGTAAACAAGAAGAAAACAAGTCTTACAGTTCCAAACAAGTCATTTAAGGCAAGTGCAAAGACAAAAACCTTAACTGCAACTTTAAGGGATGGCAAAGGCAATCTTGTTGCTAATAAGAAGATATCTTTCACTGTTAATGGAAAAACATATTCCGCTAATACAAACTCTAAAGGAGTCGCATCAGTTAAGGTGAGCTTATCTAGCAAGAAGACCTATTCATTTTCAGTTAAGTTTGCAGGTGATACATGTTATGGTGCTGTTACTAAATCTGCTAAGGTAACTATAAAATAATTATGAATGATTTTCATAATTTATTCTTTTTTTTTTATTTTATGTAATTTTTCTTATTTTTTTTATTTCTTATTTTTCTTATTTTTTATTCTATTATTTTATTTTTTTTTAACACTTTCAAATCAATTTTTATTATATCTCACTATCCGAATTTTAAAAATTATAAAGATTTATATATCAATATTTTTAAATATCATATTAGAATTTATAAAAAATAATTAAGATAATTTATAATAATTTATTTTAATTTTTATATTATTTTAAAGAGGTTTTTTTAAAAAAGTTATTTATCATTCTTATAAAAATTAATTTATCTTATATATTTTATTGAACTGATTATTTCATTAAAATTAGGTGATAATATGGCAGCTATTGATGAAGCAGCAGAAAAGAAGCTTAAATCAAGAATAAGAAAGTTAAAAAAATGTAATAAAGATGAAGAAGAAAAAGAAAAATTCTTCAATCAATTAGGACTCTCTTTCACAATTAGTTTACCAACTAAAAACCCTGAAAAACAAGAGGATATGATTAACTTATACACTGGTCCTGATGGAAATATCGTATTTGCAGAATTTGCATACTCTGAAGGCGAAGAATTTACTTCTGTTGATATTGGTGAAAAAGATTTAAAAGTAATCATAGAATCTTTTGCTGATTT
>CAMODR010000058.1 GCA_946611495.1 uncultured Methanobrevibacter sp.
GTTCTTTTTAGGTATTTTTTTTATTTAGATTCTCTTTTATTGATTTAGCTAATTTTTCTTTTTTAAAATTCATGAACTTTTAAATTTTTAAGGACTATTTTTTCTATTTAAAAATTTTTTATTTTTATTTTCAAAACTTTTTAAAAAAATTAATTAATATAAAGAAACATAAATAATTTTAATATAAATTATATTATAAAAATTTAAATTTTATTTAAGATATTAATGCTTAAATTTAATTTAAAATAATTTAAAATAATTTAAAACAATTAAAAATAATTTAAAATAATTATTTAATTTAAAAAGACTTAATGGTTTGTTTATTATGTTATCTATTGGTCAATGTTACTTAGAATTTGTTAACACAATATTGAAAGAAGGAAAGGAAACATATAAGGACAGTGATCATCATCTTAAGGAAAATTTAGGAAATTACTATCTAATCGATGATCCTCTTGACTTGAAATTCAGGGCTAAATATCAGCATATGACTCCAGAGCTTATGCTTGAAGAAATCAAAAGCGGAAAATATGATATTGACTCCTGTCCAATTAAGGGTGACGCTTTATATGAATATGTAAAGTCATTTGAAATAAGAGACGACCAAGGCTTTGTCTACACTTATCCTAATCGTATTCTTGAGCATTTTGGTGTAGACCAATTTGAAGTCATGAAGGAAAGGATATTGACAGCAACTGGAAGTAATAGGGCAGTTGCAGTAACCTATGACCCTAAAGTGGATCATGACAGGGAAGATATTCCTTGCTTGCAGATTGTTCAGATGCTTGTAAGGGATGGAGAATTGACAATTCATGTATTCTTCCGTTCCAATGATATCTTTGGAGCATTCTACTCAAACATGTTCTTCATATGTTACATAGGAATCAAAATGAAGGAAGAAGTCAATAAGGAAATTATGGGAGAGAAACTAAACTTCGGCGGAATCCATTATCACTCTTCTTCAGGCCATATATATAATAATGATATGAGGGCTGCTAAGAAATTGATTTCCGCTAATAAGGCTTCTCTTAAGTAATTCATTTATCAGTACTTAAAAAGTTAATTTTTTTCAATTAACTTTTTTCTATTTTTATTTTAAGTTAATCTATGTGAGAATCTTATTTCCAATCAGTTATTATTCTCATTCATAAGAGTTTTTCAACTTAAAATTTCCTATTGTTTAATTGATTTTAGAACTAATTATTTTATACTTTAACTTGAAAACTTTAATTAAATTAAAGCTAATTTTTATTATTTAATGATTCATATGAAAATTTTATTATCTAACGATGATGGTATAGATGCGTCAGGCATTCTTGCTGCAAAACATGCAGTTAGTGATTTTGGAGATACTATTTTAGTTGCACCATCCTCTCAGCAAAGCGGTATTGGTCATGCTCTAACCCTTTTTGAACCATTAAGGGTTAATAAGGTTCGTTTGATGGATGATGATATGGGATATGGAGTCTCTGGAACTCCAACAGATGCCATAACCATTGGAATCTTTGAGATACTTGATAAGTTTCCGGATATGGTCATATCTGGTATCAATACTGGGATGAACACTGGAAAGGCAGAGCTTACTACCTCTGGTACTTTAGGTGCAGCCATTGAGGCTGCAAGCTTTAAGATTCCAACAATTGCTGTAAGTCAGCATGTATCAGACGATGACATCAAGTTTGATGAAGGGGAAGTTGAGATTGACTTTTCAGCATCTAAGAAGGTATTGCATAATCTTGTAAAAAAAGTAATCAAGGAAGGTTTTCCTAAAGGAATTGATATTCTCAATCTTAATGTTCCTACCAATCCAGACTCTCTTGAGCCTGTTATAGCACCTTTAGGAGATAGGATGTATTGGCCTGTTGTTGAAAAGAGGCATGATCCAAGGGGAAGGCAATACTATTGGATTGATGGTGATGAATATGAGGGAAATCCTAAGGATTCTGATGCATATATTTTAGACAGTGAGAATCTCCCTACTTTAACTCCTTTGACATTGGATATGACTCATAATGTTGATTATTTGAGAGAATGGTATGGTTAGGTTCGTTTATGATCTTTATTGAAATTTCATATCTTCCTTTGACTTTGAAAGATATGGATTTATTTTTTTAAGTTTATTTCATATTCTTTTGACTTTGAAAGGTATGGATTTATTTTTTTAAGTTTATTTCATAATACACAAACAATATATAAGATAAATTACATAATAGATTTTATAATTAAAATTTTATGATTTTATTATTTTAAAAAAATTTGGAGATAAAACATGGCAATTAATCAACTTGAAGCTACATTACAAGCTGTAACTCATACATTAGCTAAATTAGAAAAAGAAGGATGTAGTGACGAAAAATTATTAAAAGAACTTAGAGAAGAAAGAGATAAACTTTTAAACGAATTAAATCTTAATTAAATAGATTAATTTTTTAGTTTATTTTTTTTATTTTTTAAATAAGTTTATTATGGATTAAAAATATATTATTAGTATTAACTAAGAATTTTCTTATAAGTTTATCATTTCGAGGTATTATAATGGCTAATGATAATTTTCAAGTAAACAGACAATTTGCTAAGTTTAAAGGCAAAGATGTACTCATTGGACTTAAAAACTGGGAAGAAGTTGAAGGAAAAATTATCACTATTGATAACTTTTTAAACTTAGTTTTAGATGATGGAAATGGTTTAAAAGTTATTAAAGGTGGAAAAATAGCATTTATTTCTATTAAAGAATAATTTTATTCTTTCTTTTTTTATCTATTTTTTATTAATCTACTGCTTATTTTCTTGTTTTCACATTTATCAGTTTATTTTTTGGACTCTTTTTATTTGTTCGTTATTTTTAGAACTTTTATTTATTTCAATTTTTGGCTTGTTTTGTTAGTTTATTAAATGTTTAGCCTGTTTTTGTTATTTTATTAAATTTTTTACAGATTTAAAAATCTTAGAAAAAATATTTTAAAAAAAGAGTTTTTATATTTTACAGATTTAAAAATCTTAGAAAAAATATTTTAAAAAAAGAGTTTTTATATTATTTTTTTTATCAGATTAGTTATCCAATAACTGTTCCACTTCTTCCTTGTGTTCAAACAAAACACAGCCACCTTCATGATCATCTAAAAGAAGGTCTCCCTCTCTTAATGACCTAAACAGCTTTGAATCAAGGACTTCAATTAAGTTTGCATCCTTAACGTTAATGTCTGAATATGGTGAAGCTGGACAAGGTTCTGCTCCTCCTTGGGAATTGATGTGGAAGAATCCTCTTCCTGCAGCTAAGCAACCTCCAGATTCCTTTTCATCACCTGGGAATGAGAAGAAGAGCATATCATCATATCTCTCACGTAGGATGTTTATTTTTCTCAATAATGCTTCCCTTTCCTTGTCACTTGGGGCAAGTTCTACAGTAGTCTCATCAACTGGAACATACTCTATGAAAAATACAACCTTGCAGCCAAAGTCATATAGCTCATCTATGATCTTGTCATCAATTATTGTATCTATGTTTCCTTTTGTGAATGTAAGTGAGGCTCCAAATATCAAGTCCTTCTCTCTCATCATTTCCATTGAATTGGTTAGGATATTATAAACTCCATCCCCTCTTCTAAGGTCTGTAGTTGCTTCATCACCTTCTATTGATAAGATTGGAACAAGATTTCTGTTTTTATCGAATAGATTCAAATAATCATTATTCATGATGGTGCCGTTGGTGAAAATAGGGAATAAGATATCTGGGTGGTGGCTAGCCTTTTTAATAACGTCTTCTCTTAGCATAGGCTCTCCCCCTGCAAGAACGATAAAGCTTATTCCAATATCCTTGGATTGAATGAAGACATTTTCCCATTCATCGCTTGATAGCTGATTTTGAAGGTCATCGTCATTGCATGAGCCATTGGCTCTTGAATAGCAACCGGTACAATGGAGATTACAGTTGCTTGTAATGCTTGCTATTAAAAAGACAGGGATATTATGGCCTTTTTCCTTATATTCTTGTCTAATCTTAGTGGCATTCTTGGCAGATTTTGAAAACTTAAGCAAGAATAAGCTTTCCTTTGGGTTTTTGATGGAAGCTTTTATGGCATTTTTCACTATATTTTCAACACCTCCTGCCAAATACTCTTGAATATCGAATTCAGACATAATTTCCCTCATTTCTAAGTGAATGGATTTTTATTTTTTCTTAATGAAATTGTTATATTTAACTGCAGGCATCTTCAATGGATTCTCTAATGGAATCAATGTCATTGCCTAACATGAGAGCTAAAAACATAGCTCCGCCTGCTCCGGCTCCTTCTTTGATGTAACCTTCAGTATAGTTTTTAAGGCCTTCCACTCTGGAAATCTCAAAGTTAGGGTTTACTGCATTTACAGAGATGTCTCCTATTTGGTTTGTGATATTTAATATGTCTGCAGTTTCATCTTTAACAACAAAGGAAGTTGTAGCAAGACAAGAGTTTGAAAAGTCAAAATCAGGGTCTAATGCCTTTGCAATTGCACAAGCTGCAGTCAATTGGGTTCCTCCTGCTAATACGACAGGAACTTTTGCTCCCATAAGGACTCCTGCAACTGCTGGAAGCATAGGGTCTCCTACAGCTGCTACAACATCAAATGGATTATTGTCCTTGCTTGGTTCAAGGCCTGCATTCTTTAGGCCTTCGTCGACTATTTCATTTTTCATCTCATGAGGGTTAGTGTTCATGCATCCGCTTACCTTTCCTTTTGCATCATATCCAAGGCCAATCAATACTCCAAGTGCAGTGGTAGTTCCTGCAGGTAAGCTTTCTCCAATTACAATATAGTCATGTTTTTCAGATAGGATTTCAGCAAGTGAGTATCCTTTTTCGAATAATTCCTCAGGGTTTTCAACCCCTTTGCCTGTTCTTATGTCTTTGCCGTGTTTTCCATCGCTTATGTCAAATACGTCACTGTCAGCCTTGATTTCGCTTCCTGCATCAAGTACCATAACAGGGCAGTCGCATAGTGCAAGGGATCCTTTTGTAATCATGGATGGTGTAGGAGTTACAACTTCTCCAATAATGGTTTGTGGAATGTCTTTCATACATTTGACTTCCCCATCAAGTATTAACTCTGCATCTCCTGCAGGTGTGTATTTGGTAAGTTCTGGAGTAGCTCCTGCTCCTGTAAGGCCAGGAATTTTAGAAGTTTCTGTTGTAGCTATTGTACATATAAAAATAGGATTTTCTTTTTCTTTAAGTTCGCATACAAGCTTATCTGATCCGTAAGTTTTTAATCCTTCAATCATTTTATCATCTTAATGGTTTTTATTGATTTTTTCTGAATTATTTTCATTTGATTTAATGATGTTTTATTCATTTTTCAATGAAATAATTTTTTCATTTCATTCTTTTTTATCAATTTAATCGAAAAATAATTCTTTTTTATATTATTTAATTCTATAAATATATTATTGATAAAAATTATATAAATGTATGTTAATAAATTATTAATTGTATTTAATTTTTGATGATTGCTTTAGTAGTGATTATGTAAGTTTTATTTTTATTGAGTAATCGTATTTTCAGATAGGTGTATTTAAAGTGATATCTTTAGGAATTGAAGGAACTGCAGAGAAGACAGGAATTGGAATTGTCGATAGTGATGGAAATGTTTTAGCTATGGCTGGAAAGCAATTGTATCCTGAAGTTGGAGGCATTCACCCACGTGAAGCTGCTGAACATCATGCTAAATGGATTCCACAACTTATTCCACAGGCAATGGAAGAGGCAGGCCTTGAATATAAGGATATCGATTTCATCTCATTTTCTCAAGGTCCTGGACTTGGTCCTGCTCTTAGGATAGTTGCTAGTTCAGCCCGTAGTCTTGCACTTAGCCTAGGAATTCCAATTGTAGGTGTAAACCATTGTATTGGTCATGTTGAGATTGGAAAGCTTGATACAGGGGCAAGAAATCCTGTAACACTATATGTGAGCGGAGGAAATAGTCAGGTCATTGCATATGAATCTGGCAGATACCGAATCTTTGGAGAGACTTTAGATATAGCTATTGGAAATTGCCTTGATCAATTTGGTCGTGAGACTGGTCTTGGACATCCTGGAGGTCCGGTTATAGAAAAACTAGCTAAACAAGGCTCTTACATAGATTTGCCATATGTTGTTAAGGGAATGGACTTTTCATTTTCAGGACTTCTCTCCGCTGCTTTAAGGGCTCATCAGAATGGTTCTCCAATTGAGGATATATGTTACAGCCTTCAGGAAACTGCATTTGCAATGCTTGTTGAAGTGACTGAACGTGCACTTGCTCACACTGAAAAGGATGAGGTTTTATTGTGTGGAGGAGTTTCTGCAAATAGCCGCCTAAGAGACATGATGAAAATCATGGCAGAGGAACATTATGCTAAGTTTTATATGCCTGAAATGAAGTATTCTGGAGATAATGGCGTAATGATTGCTTGGTTAGGCCATTTGATGTATGAAAACTTTGGTCCTCTTGACATTAAGGATACTGGAATTATTCAAAGGTTCAGAACAGATGAAGTTGATGCTCCTTGGGTAGACAATAGGAAGGAACGGTTAAATCTTCCAGATGATTTGGCAGCTAAAGGTGCTGAATCTGACATTTACGCGGCTAAATGGCTTGGAAGAGATGCAATTGTAAAGCAAAGGGTTTCTAAATCATATAGGGTATCTGAGATTGATGATAAAATCAGGAGACATAGGACTAAAAGCGAAGCTAAGATTCTCTCTGATGTTAAAAGGACTGGCGTTAGGTCTCCTATATTGTATGATGTTAATCTTGATGAAAAGTATATTGTTATGGAAAAGATCAATGGGCCTCTTGTTAAGGATATTATGCATAAAATGGATGATAATGGCCGTAAAGCATTATCCTATGCAATTGGTGAGAATATCCGATTATTCCATGATGGAGATATAATCCATGGGGATTTGACTGGATCCAATATGATTTTGATGAATTATGAGGAAGATGGTGACTTGGATTTCTCTAATGACTTGGCTATCTTTGACTTTGGTCTTGGAAAGTATTCTGACTTGATTGAGGATAAGGCAGCAGACCTTTTGGTTTTAAAGAAATCATTCCAAAGCATTGATTATGATATTGCAACAGAATGCTTTGATTGGATTTTAGAAGCTTATGGCTCTAATAAAATAAATGATAAAATCGAAGAGATTCAAAGCAGAGGAAGATACACTCATTAATTGGATGTCTTTAATTTCTACTTTTTT
>CAMODR010000059.1 GCA_946611495.1 uncultured Methanobrevibacter sp.
AATGAAGGACCGCAAACTTCACAGCAACTTGCTTCAGCATGATAACGTCTATCTAATGGGTTTCTATACTCCTTGTCACATTCATCGCATAATGGAAAGTCGTCCATTGTAGTCTTGTCCCTATCATATGGAACATTATCAATAACTGTAAAACGTGGTCCGCAATCAGTGCAGGCATTGAATGGATATTTGTAGCGTCTGTTGCTTGGATCGTTAATTTCCTCTAGACATTTGTCACAAATTGCTAAATCCGGTGGAATAACAGATGTTCCAGAAAATGAGTCTGAACTTTCTTTTATTGTGAAATCATCATAATCAGAGTCAATTTCTATATCTTCAGTTCTTAGATTGTTTATTTTAGCTATTGGTGGAAGCTCGTTTTGGAGTTTGTCTATAAAATTGTCTATTTGGTCCTCTGAACCTTGTATGATTATCTCTACAACATTTCCTAAGTTTCTTACATATCCTACCAATTCTAATTCGGTAGCGATTCTATATACAAATGGCCTAAAGCCTACTCCTTGTACGATTCCTTCTACTAATACTTTAATTGACTCCACAATTCCACCATCTTTAGAGTATTTATGATTTATTTTATCAGTATTACAATCCTTTGGGTAATTTATGATTATTTTTAACTTTATGTTCTTTTTTAAAGGATTAATTTATTTACAGTATAATTATAGACTTGATAATATATATCTTTTTAAATGTTAATAACATATATATTATTAATTTATTAAATATTATATTGTTTGTTAAATAACTCAAGTATTCAAGTTAATTAAATGCTTTTTACTATTGTAGTGTATGTGATAAAATGAAAGAAATTCTTAAACGACTTGCTGAAGGTGAAATTTCCATAGAAGAATGTGAAACTCTTCTTAAAGCTGAAAGTATTCGTGAACTGGATGATGTTGCTAAATTTGACAGTTCTAGAAAAGACAGGACTGGTTTTCCAGAAGCTATTTTAGCTGAAAGTAAAGATTATGATGATCTTTTAACAATCATAAAGGGATTATTTAAAGAAGAGTCTGAAGGGGAATTTGACTTAAAGGACAATATAATAATTACTCGTTTGTCTAAAGAGCGCTTTAATTTGTTAAATCATGATTTATCATACCTTTTAGAAAAAGGCATTAAGTTTGATTACAATCCTCAAGCAAGGATTCTGATTATTTATAAGGATAAATTAGTTGACTTTAAGAAGGAATATGGTAAAATTGGAGTTTTAACAGCAGGCACATCAGATATAGCTATTGCCGAAGAGGCAAAAGTCATTGTGGAACAGGGAGGATGTGAAGTTCTTAGTTCATATGACATTGGAGTGGCTGGAATTCATAGATTGTTTCCTCAAATAGCATATATGGTTGAGCAGGAAGTTTCTGCATTCATTGTTTGTGCAGGAATGGAAGGGGCTTTGCCTTCTGTTGTTGCAGGCTTGGTTGATGTTCCTGTAATTGCTGTTCCAACATCTGTAGGCTATGGTATTGGTGCAGATGGTAAGGCAGCTTTATATTCCATGTTACAGTCTTGTGCTCCTGGATTGTCAGTTGTTAATATTGATAATGGATTTGGTGCAGGTGTCTGTGCATTGACAATTGCTAAAAACATTGCAAGACAAGTGGAATTGTCTAAAAAATAGTTTTTTTTATTTTTAATTATTTTAATTATTTTTATTATTATTATTTTATTATATCTTATTGTTTTTATTTTTTTTAAATTAAACAATTCTTATTATTTATTTGTAGTTATTAAAGGTGTTAAATTGATTTTTAGAGATTTTAATCCGGAAATTCATGATATCTATAAAGTGGCTGAGCTTATTTATGATGTTGACTATAGAACCTTTGTTCATGTTTTCAAGTCAAAGGAAGAGGGTGTCGAAGCCATTAAAAATAGATTGACTTATGAATTTGCCGAATTGGATGATGAGGATGAGAATGACTTGTTCTATGTCTTTTTTGATGATGAGGATATGGAAGAAAAAGAGATAGTTGGAATGTTTAATGGAGGAAAAGGAGTCCAACATTCTTATTTTAATGATATTATCGAGTCATTTAAGCATCTTAAGTTTTCTGAAGCATTAGGTCTTTCTAAAGTCAATTTTATGGATAAGTTTGTATTGGTTGATGTTGAAGAAGATGACTTTTACATTTGTGAATTGGCCATTTGCTCTGATAAAAGGGGAAAGGGTTATGGCAGTGAGGCTTTAGATCAATTAATTCAATTAGCAAAGGATTTGAATTGTAAAAGAGTAGTTTTAGATGCTGACTTTAGAAATGATGGAGCTTATAGATTATATAGTTCTAGAGGTTTTAAGGTCTTTAAGAGAAAATCCTTTGGATTTCCAGGCAAAAAAAGAGGAATGCGTAATATGGAATTAATTTTAGATGATTAATTCCTTTTCTTTTTAATTTTTGTTTCTTTTTTTAATTTTTTTTATTATTCTTTTAAAATTAGTTTTTTTAGAATCAGTTTCTTTTTTTTAAATTATTTTTTTAGAAATAGTTTCTTTTTTTTAAAATAGTTTTTTTTAGAAATAGTATATTTATGGATTTTTTTAGTGATGTGGTGGAAAAATCTTTTAATAAAAAATAAAGAAGAGAAATTATTTTCTTCTTCTTTCAAATTCTTCAAGTATTTCATCAAATTCAACTCCTTTATAGACTAAAAGGAGTAATGTGTGAAATATTAAATCAACAGATTCATAAACTAAATTTTCATCGTTTTTAGAAGCTATAATAGTTTCAGCACATTCTTCACCTATTTTTTCTAATATTTTGTCTTCTGCTTTTTTATCGCTGTCTTGCATAATATTAGAAGTGTATGAATCAATAGGAGAATCTCTACGACTTTCTAAAACTTTATAAACTTCTCTAAGGATTTTATCATCCATTATTTCACTTCCTTGTGTTAATTGGTTAGTAGTTAGTAGTTTTTGTTTATTTGCTTATTTTTGGTTTTGTCCTGCTGTTTTAATGGTTTCAGTCAATGCAATTAAAGGATGTTGATCATCATCAATAATGTAAATGTCATTAAATGAGTTCAATCCTTGTTTTTCAGCAGTTTTTTCCATTCCTAACTTAATGTCCTTATGGAAGTCAACAACATAGGAATCGATTTTGTCCAATCCTAATTGAACGGAAGCCACAGCTCTGTGGTGTCCATCCACTAATATGTATCTGTCTCCAGTTTTAACTACGATTGTAGGTTCTGCCAATCCTTTTTCAAGTTCGTAGGTTCTTCCTTGAAGTTCATCAGCATAAACCCTGTCTTGTGTAGGCCTTATCTTATCTACTGGGACGGATTCTCTAGTTAAAGTGGTTTTAATGTCATAAAGCTTTTCCATAGTTTCTCTAAATGCACTGACTTTAGTTGGGGTGGAACGTTCAATATGTGACCTTACAATATCTGTGTTGGTCATGATTCCTTTAACATGTCTATCCTTATCTACAACAGGAAGCCTTGAGATTCCGTGTCTAAACATTACTCTGGAAGCGTCGTTGATGTGCATGTCTTCTCTTGCAACAATTACCTCTTTAGACATGATTCCACTTACATATTCGGTTTCCCAGTCTTTTAATAATAAGTCGTATGCGGTAATAATTCCTACAATCTTATCGTCGTCATCGACTACTGGATAACCGTCGTGCTTTGTCTTTTTCATTAAAGCGATAACATCATCATTAAGAGCATTATATTTTACAGTAACTACATTTTTAGTCATATAATCTTTTACTGTAGTTTTTTCCTTATCCATATTATCCTCCCTTATTTATTGATAATATTCCTGTAAAAATTAGTTTTTTATTAAAAAAGTAAAAATAAAAGAAAAATAAAAAGAATAATCAATTTTTCTTATTTTAACTATTATTTAACTCTCAAAATTTTGAATTAAATAAAGCTAGAATTTATTAGATTTTTATGATTATTCTTCAAGCAATTCTTTTAATATTTGCACTGTTTCTTTAGGATCTGCTTTTCCTTTAGTTAATCTCATTACTTGGCCCATTAAGAAGTTTAAGGATGCTTTTTCACCATTGTGGTAGTCTTGAACTGCTTTAGGGTTTTCTTCTACTGCTTGGCGAGCTGCTTCTTTTACTTCATCGTCTTTAACAACACCAATTAAACCTAATTCTTCAGCGATTGCTTTAGGGGTTTGCTTATTGTTTGGCATTTGTTCAATGACTTTTTTACCTGCCTTTGCAGTAATTTCCTTATTGAGTAACAAGTTGAGTAATTCAATCATATCATCTGCTAAGATGCCACTTTCTGCAAAGTCAAGTTTATTATAGGTTAAAACTCTCTTAAGTTCATCTCTCATCCATTTAGCAGCAAATACTGGGTCAACTTCTTTAGCTACTTCTTCATAACATTGTGCTAAATCAAGTTCTGAAGTAAGAGCTTTTGCAGATTCCTCATCTATGCCATATTCAGATACAAATCTTTTTACCTTGTTGTGAGGAGCTTCAGGCATGATGTCAAGGACTTTGTCGATTTGCTCATCGCTGATTTTCATAGGTGGTAAGTCTGGATCAGGGATAAATCTGTAATCGTCAGCGTCCTCTTTCATCCTCATGGATACTGTAATCATTTGGGATTCAAGGTAAGCTCTGGTTTCTTGTTTGACTTCAACTCCTCTTTTCATAAGGTTCTTTTGTCTGATTACTTCGAAGTTTAAAGCCTTGTATGCACCTTTGATAGAGTTGATGTTTTTCATTTCCACTCTGTTTCCTCCATTGATGGAAACGTTTACGTCAGCTCTCATAGTACCTTCTCCACGAGCTCCTCCACTGTATTGTAATACTCTGATAAGTTCTTTTAGGAAGTTACGAGCTTCTTCTGGAGAGTGCATGTCAGGTTCAGTAACGATTTCGATAAGTGGAATTCCAGAACGGTTAAAGTCTACAATACCTTTGTCTGGTTTGTATTGTCCAGGGTCTTCTTCCATGTGAATTTCTCTAATTCTTACACCATTCAATTCTCCTTCGTATCCTATTGGTACAGAGGTTTTCTGATATCCGCAAGGTAAATCAGGGTAATCGTAGTGTTTTCTCATGAAATAAGTAAAGTTCTTATCGATTTTACAGTTAAGCATTAATGAAATCATTAAAGCGTTTTCAATTGCCTTTTCATTAGTTGGGAAAGGTTTAGCACCTGGTTGGTTTAAGCATACTGGACAAACATTTGTGTTTGCAGGTGCTTCTTGATAGTTTGTAGGACAGTTACAAAATAATTTTGAGTCAGTTTCGAGTTGTACGTGGATTTCAAGTCCACACATCATATCTACGTCTATTTTAATCCCTCCAAGGATCTTTTTAAATTAATTATTGTATTATTTAAATGAAAATAATGGTTTTTTATTATATAACTAATTATTTGACTAATTATTTATTATTATATAATATAGTACTAAATTCATATTATGTTAATTTATGTAGTATTATATTTATAAAGATTTTCTTTAAATGACTTTTTAGGATTAATCAATCAAAGATAAAAATATTATTTTTTTTAATTAGCCAATAAGAATAAAAAATAATTTTCAAGGTATTGTTTAAAAAAGATAAAAATTATTTTTATATAATTAAAAAAAGAAAAAAGATTATAAAAAATTTTTTATTTTAATAAAAAAAGAAAAAAAGAAAAAATTAGGAAAAATATTCCTAAATTTATTGGTATTTGTTTTTTAAAGAGTCTTTTATGTATCTTTTAATGTATGGGTCTAATTCTTCTTTGATGAGGCTTTTTTCAGGACCTAATTTATTTTTATCTGTAAAAGTTCCTTTCAGTGTTCGTCCAGTCCATTTGACTTCCTCTTCAACTCTTTTTCCATATTTTGTTCCAAACATTTTGAATAATGGGAATTTAGTGATTCCATTTGCTCCGCTTAGGATTAGAATTCCAATATTTGCTAAATTGTCTGTCCATGTTCCGCAGATTATTTCAATGTCTGGGAATTCAAGGCGTATGGTAGATACGACTTTAGCATAATAAAGTGAAGCTGGCTGTGAACTGTTTACATATATTGTTTCTGGATGAGGGTTTAAGGAATAAAAGATTACTCTATCGATTTTATGTTCTCTAATGTAATCCTTTAGATATTCTACGTCCTCAAAGCTTTCTCCAAGTCCTAAGATTATTGTTATTGCCTTTTTGAATCCTAAGTCTCCAGCCTTATCAAGCATATTGCTAATTTGATCAAGTGGCTTGCTTGGGCAAACTTCCCTTTGAAACTGAGGATTTGCAGCTTCAACAGCACCTGTGATACCTTTGATTTCTTCTCCATATTCTTCTAGTTCGTCGGTAATGCCTGTATTTAACCAGACTCCATCTCCTGTGATTGAATGAATGTCTTCAGCTATTGACTTAATTTCAGATGTGGTGAATGACTTGTATCCTCCAGATAAAAACTCAATGTTCCATCCAAGTCTGCTGCACATTTCAGCTTCTGCCAATATGTTGTTTACCCTTCTTCTTGCTTTTCTTGGATCCTTTATTTTATCTTTCTGAGTGGTCATATAGCAGAATTTACAATCTCCTTTATCACACCACCATGATAAGAAAACAGCTCTTTCAAGACTTATTTCAGTATATCCTTTTTTTAAGCTAAGGTTATTGGCTTTATTGATTAATTCAAGAGTTTCAACACTGTTTATCTTGTTCATATTATCACGAAAGTTGTAATTATAATTTATTTACTTTTAATTTCTATTTAAGTTTCATAATTATTTATTAGTTCTTTTATTAGTTCTTATTTATTCTTTGTTTATATCTTTATTTAATTCTTTTTTTATATTATTATAATTCTTGATTTGTATATTAATTTTTAAAATGTTTATTCAGTTAATTTTAAATATTATGTAAGACAACCTTATAATGTTGATATTCTGATTATCAAGTTTTTTATCTGATTTTCTTAAAATTTGTATGTAAATTTTTTTGAAAATATTGTAAGTTTTCTTGAAAAATAGAAACATTTATATACTATGTTAATCAACATATTATTACTGTATTGTTGCAGTGATATATTATAAAACTATATTTGCAAGCGTGGGTTAGTTGCCGTCGTAGCTCAGTAGGTAGAGCGTTCGGCTGTTAACCGATTGGTCACAGG
>CAMODR010000060.1 GCA_946611495.1 uncultured Methanobrevibacter sp.
TTATTTTTTCTTTTTTGATTATTTTTTATTTTATTTTATTTATTTTAGCATTTTAACCCTAAATCTATTTATATAGGTAAAATAAATATTATATTAATATAAACTTTAAATGATTTTAAAGATTTAAAGTATTTTAATATTTAAGTTATTTGAAATTTTAATTAGATTGAAAATATTTTAACTTAAAATAAGAAGTTTATATTTTAATAGATATTTAAAAATTAAATAATATGAAAGTTAATTTTTGTTTTATTCAATTAACTTAAAATTAATGTTTTCTAATTTGAAGACTTGATAAAATTAATTAGAATAATTTAATCAATTTTATTCTTAATTATTATAAACTATTCAATTATGAACTAAATTTAAAAATGGTCGTGATTTAATGGCAGGAATTGTAGGATATGGGGCTAATGTGCCTTCATATAGAATAAAAGTAGAAGAAATTGCAAAAGTTTGGGGAGATAACCCTGAATCAATTTCCAATGGTTTAATTGTTAATGAAAAATCAGTTCCTTCTTCTGATGAAGATACTGCAACTATTGCAGTTACTGCTGCAAGATATGCACTTAGAAGAGCACAAATTGATCCTCAAGATATTGGGGCAGTTTATGTCGGTTCTGAATCTCACCCTTATGCAGTAAAACCTACTGCAACTATTGTGGCTGAAGCGATTGGTGCAACTCCTGATATGACTGCAGCAGATTTAGAATTTGCTTGTAAGGCAGGTACTGCAGGTATTCAAGCTAATATGGGTTTAGTTGATTCCGGTATGATAAAATATGGTTTAGCTATCGGTGCAGATACCTCTCAAGGAGCTCCAGGAGATGCTTTAGAATACACTGCTTCTGCTGGTGGTGCAGCTTATATTATTGGTAGTAAGAACACTATTGCAGACTTTGGAACAACTTACAGTTTTACCACAGACACTCCTGATTTCTACAGAAGAGAAGGTCAACCTTATCCAAGTCATGGAGGAAGATTTACAGGTGATCCAGCTTACTTTAAACATGTATTAGGTGCAGCTAAAGGATTGCTTGAAAAGACAGATTCTAAAGTGGAAGATTATGATTATGCTATTTTCCATCAGCCAAACGGTAAATTTTACATAAGAGCAGCTAAAAAATTAGGATTTACTCCAGAACAATATAAAGATGGTCTCTTAACTCCTAATGTAGGTAACACTTACTCTGGTGCTGTTCCTTTAGCACTTTCTAATGTTTTAGATAAGGCAGAACCTGGAGATAAAATATTCATTGTATCTTATGGTTCAGGTGCTGGAAGTGATGGATTTACTTTAACTGTAAATGATAGAATTGAAGAAGTTAAGAATTTAGCTCCTACAACTGAAGAGATCTTATCCAAAAAGATTTATGTTGATTATGCTGTTTATGCTAAATTTAAAGGAAAACTTAGAATGGCTTAGGTGTTTAAGGAGTTTATATAAACAAATATGCATAAATCGCAGGAGAAAAAGAATTTTTAATAATTATTTTTAACATTTTGAAGGTGAAAAAATGAGAGATGTTGCAATTATTGGAGCTTCCCAAACTAAATTTGGAGAATTATGGGACAGCTCATTTAGACAATTAATTTCTGAAGCTGGTCTTAAGGCTATTGAAGATGCTAATCTTAGTGGTGCAGAATTAGAAGCAATGTTTGTTGGAAACATGTCTGCAGGTCTTTTCGTAGGTCAAGAGCATATTGCATCCCTTATTTCTGATAGTATGGGTATGAATCCAGTTCCATGTACAAGAGTTGAAGCTGCTTGTGCATCTGGTGGATTGGCACTTAGGCAAGGTATTATGGCTGTTGCTTCAGGTTATCATGATGTGGTTGTTTCTGCAGGTGTAGAGAAAATGACTGATGTTGTAGATGCAACACCAGCTATTGCTACCGCTTCTGATCAAGAATGGGAAGCACAACAAGGAGCTACTTTCCCATCATTATATGCTATGATTGCTCAAAGACATATGTATGAATATGGAACTACAAGAGAGCAATTAGCTATGATGTCTGTTGTAAATCATAAGAATGCTTCAAACAATCCAAATGCTCAATTCCCATTTGAAGTTACTGTAGATAAGGTTTTAGCTTCATCCCCTGTTGCAGATCCATTGACTTTACTCGACTGTTCCCCAGTTTCTGACGGTGCAGCAGCTATTGTTATCTGTGCAGCTGAAAAGGCTAAAGAATATACTGACACTCCTATCTATGTAAGAGCTTCTGCTCAATCTTCTGGAACTATTGCATTACACAGCAGAAGAGATATCACTACCTTAGATGCAACCATTGCAGCTTCTAGAAAAGCTTATGATATGGCAGGAGTTACTGTAAAGGATATTGATGCTACTGAAGTTCACGATTGTTTCTCAATCAATGGTTTACTTGCAATTGAAGACCTTGGTTTCGCTAAAAAAGGAGACGGTGGAAAAGTTCTTGAGGACGGACAAACTAATATTGATGGTGATTGTCCTATTAACCCATCTGGTGGTTTAAAAGCAAGAGGTCACCCTCTTGGAGCTACTGGTATTGCTCAAGCTGCTGAAATAGTATGGCAATTAAGAGGCGAAGCAGGTAAACGTCAAGTGGATGGTGCTGAAATCGGTATGACCCATAATGTTGGTGGTACTGGTGGTACTTGTGCTGTTCACATATTTGGTAGAGACCCTAATTAAATAATATCTTAAATTCAAGCTTTTTAGCCTTTGGCTAAAAATCTTGATTAAAAATTTTTATCCCTAGTTGAGATGTTTTTCTCAGCTAGTTTTTTTTATCTTCAATTATTTAGTTTGTATGGTGTAAAACAATATGCTTTTTATTTTTAACTTATTATTTTTACTCATCAAATATTAATTTATCAATATAATCCATATCTAAAGTCTCTTCAACAATATTTGCTAATTCTTCAAGAGAGTTTTCTACACTTGTTTCAAATGGATCTGCTCCTGTTTTTATTTCAAGACCCTTATTCTTTCTTAAATGGTTTAGCAATTCTCTTCTTAAATTATAATTGTTAAATATTCCATGGAAATAAGTTCCAAATACATTATCCTTATAAGCTCCATCATAGGTGTCATTATCATTATTTCCGATTCCTTTTACTATTTTAAATAGTGGTTTGGAATTAATTAGGTTTGTAGTGCCTTCATGAAGTTCGTATCCAGAAATTTCCTCACCATTGATTGGGGAGAATATGTTTTCCATTATTTCAATTTCTTGAATTGGGGTAATGTCATCTTTTGAAAGGGTAGTGTTATCTTTTAAATCAACATTCAAATCAATATGGGCAGTGCTTTGTTTTACGATTTTGCCTTCTCTAATGAACTCGCTTTCAATGTCTAATAATCCAAGTCCCTCGATTTCATCTAATGTTGATTCCTTATGATTTTTATCTATTATCTTTTTGCCGAGAATTTGGTATCCTCCACAGATTCCCATTATGAGCTTATTCTTATCTTTAGCCATTTTTCTTATTTCATCTGCTAGTCCTGTTTTTTCTAACTCTTTCATGTCTTCTGTAGAGTTTCTGGTTCCTGGTAGTATTAATGCATCAAGATCCTTTATCTTTTCATTATAATTATAAAGCTCAATCATTCTAACTTCAACATCCTCTTCAGACTCAAATGGGTCAATATCAGTAAAGTTAGCAATTTTTGGAAGTTTGACGACTCCTATGATTAGATGGTCATCTGCATTTGAAGCATCCTTGCTGAAATTCTTATTCCATTCATGTTCCTTAAGAGATGCAGAGTCCTCTTCAGGCAAATTAAGGTTCTCTGCATAAGGGACAATACCAAGAACAGGCACTTTTATGATTTCTTCTAGCCTTTCGATTCCAGAGTCTAGAAGGTCAACATTGCCTCTGAACTTATTGATTATGACTCCCTTAAATCGGGACCTGTCTGCATCATCAAGAAGCATAAATGTTCCAGCCACTGAAGCGAAGACTCCTCCCTTGTCAATGTCTCCAACAAGAAGCAC
The DNA here is from genome assembly GCA_946611495.1 of uncultured Methanobrevibacter sp. Taxonomy (GTDB): domain Archaea; phylum Methanobacteriota; class Methanobacteria; order Methanobacteriales; family Methanobacteriaceae; genus Methanobrevibacter. The sequence goes on from CAMODR010000060.1 coordinate 3,985, forward strand.
ATTTGCATCAGCTATTTCTGCTGCACCCATATTTGCAAGGTCTCCTTCCCTAAGGTTTATTTCAGCTGGAGATCCTGCTCCTTCCATGATTATGATTTCATATTCTTCTTTAAGTTTGTTTAATGAGTCTATGACTGCACCTTTAGCTATTTTTCTATAGTCTGCTTCGTTTATTAGGTCATCATTTTTAGAATCATATTGCCTAAAGAAATCTTTATCTCCTATTGCTTCTCCTTGAATAATAACTTGGGATATAGAGCTTCCCTTTGGCTTAAGGAGTATTGGGTTCATGTCTACAGTAGGCTCTATCATTGCAGCCTGTGACTGTAATACCTGTGCAATTGCAATTTCCTTATTTTCCTTTGTAGTGTATGAGTTTAATGACATGTTCTGTGATTTAAACGGTGCCACTTTATATCCTCTTCTTGCATATATTCTACAAAGGGCTGCAACAATAAGACTTTTTCCTGCATTTGAAGCAGTTCCTTGAATCATTAAACATTTAGTCATGGTTTTACCTAAAGATTAAGTTGTATTGTTTGAATTACTTATTTGATAATGCAAATTATTATTAATTAGTTTAAATGCACATAAATGCAAATATTTATATTAAATAATTTCATTTATTATATTGCTTTATCTATATTATCTTCATTTATTGTTAATAAATTATAAAGTTTATTTTATTTTCATAACTATTTATATAAAAATAAACTATCTATTTTAGTAACAAAAATTTACTAAAATAAAAAACTTTTTATATAACTTAAATCATAAAGTTATTAAGAATGTAGTTTAATATATATAAATATAATAAATAATATGTATATTAATTGAAAATATAATGAAAGTATTTATTGAAATGTAAATTAAGTTTTAAGATAAGACAAGAATTAATAAGTATCGATAAAAATCTTTAAGGAGGTTTTAAATGGAAGATAAAAAAATAGAATCTGCAGATGTGGAAGTAAATGAATCTAAGGATTTAAACGTAGATTCCGCTGCAGAAGAAAATGTAGTTGATGAAACTATTGTAATTGACACTGCTACCGATTCTGTTGAATCAGATGTAGTCAGTGAAACTGTAGAAAGTTCTGATGCTAATGAAGAAGAAAGTGAAAAGGATTCTCTTGAAGTAGAATATGTTGAAGAAGACGGCAAACGTAGAATTAAACCTATGCTTGATTATGAATCTCTTTCAAATACCTCTGAAATTGAAGTTCCTCCACTTCTCATTGACCAGGTAATCGGTCACGAGGAGTCTGTGGAAACCATTAAAAAAGCAGCAAAACAAAGGAGAAATGTACTTCTAATTGGTGATCCTGGTGTAGGTAAGTCAATGTTAGCTAAAGGAATGGCTGAATTATTGCCTCCTGAAGTATTGGAAGATGTACTTGTCTATCCAAATGGTGAAGACAGTAATTATCCTTTAATCCGCTCTGTGCCTGCAGGCCAAGGTAAGAAAATAGTTAAGGCAAACAAGGCTAATGCTAAAAGCGGTGACGAGAAAAAGATGATGGTTACCATGTTTGCTACTGCAGCTATCTTTGTTCTTGGAATATTATATCAAAGAATCTTTGAGGCTATTATTGCTGCGTTGCTTGTAATATTTATTTCTATGCAAATCAAACCAAAATCCAACAATATGGCTCCAAAATTATTGGTAAATAATGGAGACAAAAGATTTGCACCATTCATGGATGCAACTGGAGCACATGCTGGTGCATTACTTGGTGATGTAAGACACGACCCTTACCAATCTGGTGGTCTTGGAACTCCTGCACATGAACGTGTTGAAAGCGGTATGATTCATAAGGCTCATAAAGGAGTTTTATACATTGATGAAATCGGTACAATGAGCATGAAAACTCAACAAGAGTTATTATCCGCTATGCAAGAGAAGAAATATGCAATCACTGGTCAAAGTGAAAACAGCAGTGGTGCAATGGTTCGTTCTCAAGCAGTTCCATGTGACTTTGTTCTAGTGGCTTCAGGTAACATTCAAGTTCTTGAAGGAATGCACATTGCAATGCGTTCAAGAATTAGAGGATACGGTTATGAAGTCTTTATGAAAGACTATATGGAAGATACTGAAGAAAACAGAAGGAAACTTGTTCAGTTTGTTGCTCAAGAAGTAAAGAACGATGGTAGAATTCCTCACTTTGCAACTGATGCTTTAGATGAAATCATTTTGGAAGCTAAACGTAGAGCAGGCAGAAAAAATGCTTTAACCTTAAGACTTAGGGAATTAGGTGGTTTAGTACGTTCATCTGGAGATGTGGCTATTGAAGAAGGTGCAGATATAGTAACTGCAGATCATGTAATTACTGCAAAAAGATTCTCAAGAACCTTAGAACAACAAATTGTTGATAGGTCTATTATCCAAAGAAAAGAGTACAGTGTATTCCATTCTTCCGGTGGAAAAATCGGTATGGTAAATGGTTTAGCTGTTATGGGTGATAGAAGCGGTATTGTTATGCCAATTGCTGCTGAAATGGCTCCTGCTAACAGTAAAAATGAAGGAAAAATCATTGTTACCGGTAAACTTGGAGAAATTGCATTAGATTCTGTTCAAAATGTAAGTGCAATCATTAAGAAATACACTCAAGTTGATATATCTAACCACGATATTCATGTTCAGTTCCTACAAAGCTATGATGGTGTAGAAGGGGACAGTGCAAGTGTTTCAATCACTGCTGCTGTTATTTCTGCTGTTGAAGGCATTCCTATTGACCAATCTATTGCTTTAACTGGTTCATTAAGTGTTCGTGGAGATGTAATGCCTATTGGAGGAGCTACCGCTAAGATTGAAGCAGCAGCTGAATCTGGTATTAAGAAGGTATTATTACCTAAATCCAATATGGAAGATGTAATGCTTGAGAAAAAATACGAAGACATGATTGAAATTGTTCCTATCGAAACAATTGAAGATGTTTTAGAAAACATATTGATTAATGGAAGCAAAAAAGATAAATTAATTGCAAAAATGAGAGAAATCAGTGGTGCAGTTACTAGTAAAGTGTCTACTGATGGTGTAAGTTTATCTAAACCTTCTCATAATTAATTTTTCTTA
>CAMODR010000061.1 GCA_946611495.1 uncultured Methanobrevibacter sp.
ATATTTTTATAAACTGCTTCTTCAGCATTATTTATATTCAAAATAGCCTTATTTAAATTATAATCAGAATTAATCAAAGTGACTATCGGTTGGAATGACTCGATTTTAACCCCTTCATAAGGAACATCATAAACATTGGATAAACTTAGATTGCCTATTTTGACTTGTTTTGAAGAGTAAATTATCTTCTTTATTCCATATTTTCCATTGAATGAAGGAACATCAATCAACTCCCCTTCACATGCTTTTATATGAGCATCAAGAAGATTCAAATCCATAATCTCTTCTGCTAACTCATAAGTTCCCTGTAATCTTGGATTGATTTCAATGACCTTCAAGTTTCCATCATTATCCAGTATGAAGTCTACTCCATTTGATCCAATAAGTCCAAATTCCTTAATCAGATTCTCTGAAACATCTTTCATTTCATTATTTAGCTCTTTAAAATCAATGTCCTTTTCTTTTTTAGGAAATCTGTTGAATGAGTTAAAGCTTTCCAAATCTAGAGGCACTATATTACCACTGTATGCAAAATTATCGAATCCAAGGTCGTTTTCAGTAATTAGCCTTGAATTGAATATGTTTATCCTATCATTATGGCTTGCAAGCACAGATGATGATATGCTTGTTCCCTCAATATGCTCCTGCAATATATATTCATTCAAATCTATTTTTTCAAGATAATTTTCTCTATCATTTAATTTATTTAAGCTATCATAATCTAAAAGATAAATTCCCAAACCACCATTTCCTTTAAGGGGTTTTAAAATAAATTGATTGTTATTATATTGCTTAAGAATTTCTTTAAGTTCATCTACATCATTTAGTTTAAAAGTTAAAGGAACATCAAATTTGTTCATGATTTTTTTGTAGAACTTGAATTTATCATCAACTAAGTCTGTTTTTAGGTTGCCTCTGATTTTAGTTTTGAATTTGGAAAATTCTCCTTTAAAGTCTTCTGCATGAATGCCTGTAATTAGGACTATCTTATCGATTTCATCTTGGGATTCTTCAAGATATTCTTTAGATAATTCTAAAAGCTTGTTGGGATGGTAGTTTCTTTCAAAAAATCCGCAGGTCTCTACAGACTCCTGGTCTAAAACATGGCTTTCTCTATAAGGCATATTAAAGTCATATGTCTTGAAATAGCTTACTGAGTATGTTCTGTATTGTTTTAGTTTTAATGCAGAGTTAACCATTGGCCTTGTATTGATCCCCATTATAAGCAAATTTTCCATAATATCACTAAAATAAGATTTTATGATTATTTAATTTTTTATTTAATGTTCTTTTTCTTTTATTCGAATTTTTGAAGGTTTTTATTCCCTAGTCGATTTTTTTGTAGATTTATTTTTTGTAGATTTTTTATTCCCTAGCCGATTTTTTTGAAGGATTCTTATTCTCTAGCATTATCATAAACTGTTTTTATGGTATCCATATCTACATTTGTATAGATTTGTGTAGTTGAAAGGCTTGAGTGTCCTAAGAGCTGTTGGATTACCCTAATATCAACTCCATTCTTTAGAAGATGTGTAGCAAAGGAATGTCTTAAGACATGGGGTGTGACTTTCTTTTTGATTCCAGCCTTTTTCCCATAATCCTTTATCATCATCTGAACATATCTTGGAGTCAATTTTTTTCCGTTTTTGTTAATGAATAGATATTCTGAATCTGGATTCTGGGTTTCGATATAATTAGTTATCAATTCTTTAGTATGCTCATCGAAAAGAACTATTCTGTCCTTTTCCCCTTTACCTCTTACTCTTATGGTTCTCTCATCAAAGTCTATGTCCCTTTTATGAAGCTTTACAAGCTCTGAGATACGAAGGCCAGTAGAATATAAAAGTTCTAGAATGACTTTATCTCTTATTTTGGCTTTCTTTTTAAGTGCACTGTCTTCTTCATTAATTTCAACAGCAGCTATTAGGTCTCTGACTTCCTTTTCGTTTAATGATTTAGGAAGTGACTTTGTTCTTTTTGGGTTTTGAATATCGTCTAAAAAATAGATGTCATTGAATTCAAGGAATTTCTTGCAGACCACTGTATTTAGGTAGATATAGTTTTGAGCCACATTCTTGTCTTTTTTAAGGTCTCGGATGTATTTTCTGAATGTTGCAAGGAATTTTCTTCCATCGTAGACGTCTTTTTCTTGGCTTAAATAGTCTATAAAGCATCTTATGATTGAACTGTATGTCTTAACTGTATTTTCAGAATAGTTTCTGATTTCCAGTTCGATTGTATAGTTTTCAAGCATCTCTTCAAAGTCAAAAACGTCCTTTACATGCAGCTTTTCACCATTATCATCATATGCTGGAAGTGGTATTGGAGAACTTCTATCTGAACCATATAATGATGTTTGTTCTGTAAATATGTTCATTTTAATCCCTTTTAGAAAATTAAACCCATTATTTGTCTTTAGGATAAAATAAGTTATCAAAATTACTTTTGATTTTTTTTTAAAAAATTATTTTTAATAATTTACTTCGTTATACCTTTTAGTAATAATATTTACTTTGTCATGTCTTATATACTTTGTTACTTCGTTATACCTTTATAAAAATGCTATCATTTTAATTGGTAATTTCGGAAAAACTTGAAATTGAATTGAAAAATAGTAATTTAGAAATAATTTATTTAAAAATAATAAAAAAAGAAAATGAATAGAAATAAAGATATTTCTATTTCAAATAAAGTTTTTAAACAGATCTAGTTTAAAGTAATTAATTTGAGCTTGTCAGGTCTTTTAATTACTCTGCTGGATTTAAAAGCAACTAATGTTTTAATTCCTTTAGAATGTGCAATGTCCACTAATCTTTGGCTGATTACACCGTCAAAGATAATGGTGTCTGCGTCAGAAATGTCTTCTTTTAAGTCTTCATAAAGGGTTTCGACTTTAGTTTCTTTTAAAAGGTTTAAAGAATCATCTAAGATTTCACTGTTTCCAGTTCCTTCTAAGTCTCTTAACATGTTCTTTAATAACTTCATTCTGCTGTCAGGAATTCTGTCGCCTCTGTCTCTGCGACCTCTAGAATTTCTGTCTTTTCCTCTACGATCTTTGTTGTTTTTATCTTTTCTGTCGTTGAATTTGTCTTTACGATCGTTTCTTTTATTTCCATGGAATTTGTCAGACTTGTTGAAGTTTTTTCTTCTTTCAGATCTGTTTACTTTGTTTTTAGGACCTTTGGTTTGGGTGTCTAAATTGAAGTCAAGATTGTTGATGACTTGTTCTGTTGGTGCTTTGTCTCTTAAAGCAACTAAAACTTCTTCTTTTTCTAAGTCTTCAACTTCTTTGCCTCTTGGAGCTCTGGTAATGTAATCCACTTCTCCAACTTGTAAGAGTTCTTTTAAGATTAACTCTCCACCACGGTCACCATCAACAAATGCGGTAACAGTTCTTTTTTTGGTTAATTCTGCTACGCTGGTAGGGATATTTACTCCTTCAACAGCAACAGTGTTTTTAATTCCATATTTTAATAAGTTTAAAACGTCATTTCTTCCTTCAACAACAATGATTGCATCGGAAGTGTGTACATTTGGACCTGCTGGAAGTCTTTCCTCTCCGAATTCAGAGATTTCATGAACTCTCATTGATTCTCTGATTTCTTCAATCATTTTCATACTTTCAGGAGAGACAGTTTCCATCATGCCCATATAAATTTCTTTTGCACGATTGATAACTTGTTGTCTTTTCACAGCTCTTACGTCTTCAACTCTGAGAACTTCAATAGAAGCTTCACAAGGACCTACACGATTGATGGTTTCAAGGGATGCTGCAAGAATAGCGGTTTCGATTCTGTCTAAACTGGATGGAATTACAATTTCACCTTTTGCACGTCCACCGTTAGAGTGAATGATAACTTGGATTCTTCCTATTCTGCCTGTCCTTTGGAGTTCTCTTAAGTCTAAATCGTTACTTAAAAGCCCTTCAGTTTGTCCGAAAACCGCACCTACTACGTCAGGTTTTTCTACGATTCCGTTAGCGTTGATTTGAGCGTGAATAAGATATTTAGTTGTAGTTAATTCTACTCCTTTTCCCATATTAAGCCTCCTTTGAGCTTATTTTTAGGATAATTTAAGGCTAGTCATTCGTAGAATTGTCATTATGCAATATCTTATTTAATCATAATAGATCATCAGTTTTATAATTGTCTCTTATCTTAATAATTCTTCTTGATATGATATAATCTTTTTATTATTTTAATAATAGATTTTTATAAAGCTTTTTTGTTTTAACCTATTTAAAGATTTTTAAATATTAATTTTACTCCATATTTGTTTTTAATAGTTTAAAATTAATTATTCTAATTAAGATTTAGTATAATAACAATTTTACTACTAGCTTAATTATAATTAATTTTAATTGTGAATAAATTATAATTGATTATAATTTTAAATTATACGTAAATTTGTAAGTTAATAATTGATAAATTTTAATTAAATAATTGATAAAGCTTATTAATTAAAATTAGATACTCTAAATAAAATCAAAATAATGGCTAAAACACATTATTTCTTATTATTTAAGTCATAGAAAAAAAGATATTTGTTATTTATTGAATAATGTGCTTATTAAAAATAAACTTATTTAAATACTTTTTACTGATTAAAATATCTTGTTTTGAATCATTGATATTTTTTATGCTTTCATTGCTTTTAGTTATCTTAATCTTTGGATTATTGGTATTTTAAATACTATTTTATTCTTATCTCCAGATTAATGATAAAATTGTTTATTTCAAATTAAAACTATTAATTAGTGAAATAATCTTTTTTTAAGCTTTAGCTTTTCTTGTATCTAAATAATTCTTTTGGGCATTAAATATTTTTTTAAAGCTATTGGTTAAAAATATTTAATCAAATTACCTATAGTTAGACTTTTGATAATCTTATAAATCTACTATTTGTCTTAGATTTCCTTAAATGAATTTTTAATTAGTAATTTACTTTAATTATTCCTTATGATTCTACTTTAAATCATTTTAGTGAATAATTTATTTTTAAGAAATCTTTTAATTTTACCCCTTTAATTTTTAATAATAATCGTAATAATCGTGAATAAATAATTTGTAAATATCATTTTTAAATATGATTTTAGTATCCATATACTATTATCTTCATCATAATATATAAATTATTTTATATTTTTATGAATAGCGAATTTTTGTCTAAAATTTTATCATATGGTTTAATATAGTAAACTTTTATATTGGATTTTTTATTACTTTGTTTATTGAATCATTTCTTTTCATAATTAGAAATATTTATTAAAGATTTTTTAGATAATTTAAGTATTAATACTTAAGTTAGTTATAATAATTTTAAATGTTAAAGAATTTATTTTATTTTAATATTATATTAATTTTATTTTTTATGAGGTGTTATATTTGGCAAATAAGATTAGACCTAATGATTTACTAAAGAAATCATCCAAATTGGAAAAGATTGATTTGGATCAAATAGACATAAGCAAATATGACTTTTCCATTGAAGATTTAGAGGATAAGAAAAGTTCCAATTATGCTTTATTAAAGAAAATCTTGGATTCCAGTTCTGCATGCCAGGTTTCAGATGCTTTTGCTTCTGTATCTGGTCGAAGCGGAGTTATTGAAGGACTTAAGCCAATGAATAGAAATAAGCTTTATGGCAGAGTGCATACAGCTAAAACCAATACTGATGATTGGGGAACTTCCCTAATGGCTATGGACACCGCTAAGGAGGGGGAAGTCTTATTCATCTACACTTATGGCAAAACAGCTTCTGTATGGGGAGAGCTTGCTTCAACTTGTGCACAGGAAAAGGGAGTAGCTGGAACTGTCTTATATGGTTATGCAAGGGATATGGATGCGCTCATTGACTTAGATTATCCTGTTTATGCTCTTGACTACTGTCCAAATGCAGGCAAGGCTTTAGGATTAGGCAAGGTAAATCTAGAGATTGAGATAGGTGAAGATCTCATTAAGCCTGGAGACTTTATCTTTGCAGATGAAAATGGAGTTGTCTTAATTCCTCAAGAGTTATTTGGAGAGACAATTGTAGCTACATTCAATATAAAGGTAAAGGAAAGCTTCATCATTAAGGAGCTTAAGAAAGGAAGGTTATTGTCTGAGATTGTTGGTCTTCAGAGATAGCCAAGCTTTTTGAGGCTTCGCCTCAAAAACCTTGACCAAAATTTTTTTCACTTCTTTGCAAGAGTTTGTCTTTTTTTTATTTAGTTAATTCTTCTTTTTTTAATCTCTTTTTTTAATCTCTTTTTTTTAGAATTTGGAAAGGTTTATATATTACGGCTTTTTAATAATGGTAATGTTTAGATTTATATGAATTTTTCAATGGATTTTTTGAAGTTCATTTAATATTTTTTATAAAATTTTTACAAGATTATATTTTTTTATTTAGTCTAATACAAAATATTTTATATTAATTTTATCTAAATATGACATTAAACAGTTTAAAGATATTTTAATTATTTTTTATATTTTGTTTAAGTTAAAAAAATAGTTAAATTGCTTTTTAAATATGTTTTTGTTTTAGGTTTTTTAGAAATGCTTTTTAATAAGTTAATTTTTTATATATAAATGCATCGAAATATTTATATATGATAAAATCATTATACTATATGTACAATGTTTACTTTTAAGTTGATTTTATGAAAGTTTTAGGAAATATTTCACATCTTGCCAATTCTGGAAAGCTCATCGCTAAGTCTGATAAGACTCCACCTGCTGGAGCTTTCGTTTTCACTAATGATAAACAGAAAATAGGCAAGGTTTATAATATATTCGGCCCAGTAAAGAATCCATATATTGCTATTAATCTTTATAGGTCTGTCAATAAAAGAGATCTTGAAAGTAGGCAAGGTGAAAAGCTTTTTGTTTCTACTAAACGAGAGATGGAAAAGGAATCTAAAAAAAGAAGAAATAAGAAATCTTCTAATCGTAAAAACAATAAAAACAGAAACAAGTCTAATCCATCTAAAAAGAAGAGATCTAAAAGGTCTAGAAAATAAGA
>CAMODR010000062.1 GCA_946611495.1 uncultured Methanobrevibacter sp.
TGTCATCAATGACAACTATTTTATTCAATTTTTGATTTACTTGGAATTTATCTTTTACAGGATTTAAAATATCTTCTTTACATGGGAGAACGACTATGTTAAATTCATATGTTGATTTGGCTTGGTTATTATGGTTGTATTTGATTTTTTTAAATGTAGGTTTATTATATTCCAAACCAAATTTAGCTTTAAGAGAATTTCTTGAAATGCTGCAATAGTCCCTAGATGCATTATCTAAAAAGGTTCTTTCGAGATTTGCATCAAAATTAAATTTTAAGGATACTTCTCTAACCATATTATTTTCATTAAAAATGATTATATGTCTTTTACGTCTACCTGCTGTCGTTTCTTTTTGGGATTTTTCCCAATAGATGCATCCCTCATTTGTAAATTTATCCAAGTTCTCTTCATAATGAAGAGTTTTAGTAATAGTCAGGAATTTTTCTCTTGAATCCTTTATCTTTTTAAAGTCAACAGATTTCCAATTGTCTTTCATTAATAAATTTACGCCTGTGCTGCTGTATCTTTGCTCCAATCTATCTTGTTTATTCTCATATTGGTCGCTAAGGGTCACATATTCAAAGTTTTCAGCATTCTCTTGAAGCCGGTTTTCTTTTTGTTTAGTGGTTTTATAAGTATCCAAGGTAGAATCAGGGAATAATCCTAGATTTTTATAATCTCCCTCTTCAATTTCTCCTTTATTAATGATTGATAAAATGTCTTCATAATCCCATAATGTAGTTTGAAATGCATCTTCTACTTTTTTATCTAAATAAAATTTACTTACTGCCTTATCTACTTTGGAAAGAGTTTTTGAGGAATCTATTTCATCTTTCAAGTTATCTTTAATTGTATTTATATTAAATGGCATGTCTTCTTTTTCTAAATTTCTCATACCATCATAAATACTGTCAATGGTATCATAGCAAATAAGCAGAAGTGCTGAATTTTCCCATACTCCCTCTTGAGTTGTCACTTGATTTCTAAGTGTTACTAGATAATCAAGTGATACTTCATTAGAATTTACTACAATCACTTTAACGTCATTTTCTAAAACGCTTGCAAAAGTCTTATAAAGAGAATCACTGTTTTCGTGTTGATATTCGAATGCTACCACATTCTGCAAATCCTCTTTTAAAGCATTATAGAATTCATCAACCCTATCATGTTCATCAAATTGGATAAAAAACTTATCCCCGTAACGTATTTCATTTGTATTAAAAAACTTAATTAGTTTATCTGACAAATAATTATAAAATTTGTTTGACATATTGTGCATCCCCGCTGTCGCTTTTTTTATCAATTAAATTCCATTTATTTAATAAGGTAACTATTTCTTCTTTAGAGTATCTATCAAAGAACAAACCTCTTCTTTCATATTCTTTAAATAAATCATTTAGCTTTATTTTATCCTTTTTAATGCATAATGCTGTAATCAAGTAAATCAAATCTTTATCAATATTTAGCATGAAACCATACTGTCCTCTCTGTTTAACAAAAAATTTTTTAGCGAGATTCTGTAAATTAAATGAAAAAGATTGTCTTTGTTGACGTACAATTCCTGCAAATAAATCTTTTTTGAATATATCAATCAATTCTTCAAAGCTTAAACCTGTCAAATCAAGATATTCCAAGCCATTCTGTTCTTCATAATAATTAATCCATTTGGAGAAGGTGACTAAAAATTCCTCTTTTTCTTCTTCATTTTGGCTGATTAAATCATAAATCTCATTAGGGAATAATCCCTGAGTTCCGCCTAATGTGTTCAAATGTTCAAGTAAATTCATATTTAGAAATAAATTATCATTAGCGGTTTTAATTAAATTATAACCTTCATCTACAGATTTTCTATTTTTACTGGAGCTTTCCCAGTCCAATAGACTGTATACTTTTGTAGGTGCGGATAAATCTACTTTGGCAAATGGTTGGTATAATTTCAATGCAATTTGAGAACAATAAAAGAAATAATAATATGCTATAATATTGCTTAAATTATTAACTAAAAAACTGGTTTTATCTTTAATAAACTCAAAATCTTCTTTAAATACATCAACTACAAAATCTAGTTTGGAATAGAATTCAGGTTCTGTTTTTTTATAAGGAAGATCCGGAACATTTTCCAGTATTAATCTCACAATAATATTATCAATTTCATGTTCATAATTAAAGAAATTCTTTAAATCAATATCTTTAAAGAAGATATCTCTAGTAAATAAGGCTATTTCCTCTTCTATATCATATCTAAGTGATTTGTTTTTGTCCAGATATAAAAATAGATAAGGATGTAAAATATTCATGTTTGAATCATCGCTTATTAAATATTCCTTAATAATCAGCTTCAGATATTCCTTGTTTTCATCATTGGATTGTAAATATTTATTTGCAAGAATTTGGCTGACTAGATTATCTATGCTAAAATCTTCATCCCAATCCTTATCTGATGAAATTCTGGCAAAATCTCCCATAATGCTTTCAAAACCATTATTGAATTTTGTTTGAGAACGTGAATCGGTTTTAAAAGGCAAGATATGCGAATTAATATTTATAATATGTCTGAATGATTTTACTCCGCATTGTTTTTTTAAATTTTCAAGATTGTTTTCATACATTTTAAACACCTATTATAAAATAGATTTAACGTATTGTGCATCTCCACTATCACTTTTCTTATCAATCAGATTCCATTTATTTAATAAGGTAACTATTTCTTCTTTGGAATATCTGTCGAAGAACAAACCTCTTCTTTCATATTCATCAAATAAATCATTTAATTTGATTTTATTCTCTTTAACGCATAAAGCTGTGATAATATATAGGAAATCTTTATTTAAATTTAACATTAATCCGTATTGGCCTCTGCTTTTAGCAAGATATTTTTTAGCTAATTCTTCAAGGTTTTTACCATATCTGCTTTTAGGAGCTTGTTGTATTCCCTGATCCAGACTATTGAACAATGATTTCACTAAAGGTTTATAATCATGTGCAACAGTTGAAGATATTATCATCTTTTTTTCATTGTAATAATCTATCCATTGCTCCAAAACAGATAAAAATTCATCTTTTTCCTGATTTGAAGCTTCATTGATAATGTTCAAGATTTGGAATGGGAACAATCCATGAGTTCCAAGCAAAATATTCAACTGTTCTATGATGTTGATGCGAACCAATAAGTTTTTGTTTGCTTCTTTAATTAAATTATATCCCTTGTTCACACTTCTTCGACTTCCGCTGGCTTTTTCCCAGTCTAATAAATAATATGTTTCAGTTGGCTCTTCTAAACTAACCGCCTCATAGCTTTGGTTTAATTTTATGCTGAATTGAGAAACATAATAAAAATAATAAAATGCTAAAATATACTCAAAATTATTTATTAAAAAGCTTTCATGTTCCTTTGCAAAAACAATATCCTCTCTAAAAACATCTGTAACAAAAGGAAGAACGGAGATATACTTTAGTTCCTTATCTTTTGAAGGTAGATCTGGAATGTTTTCCAAAATGAATTTGATTATGACTTGATTGGATTCCTTGTTTTCAAAAAAGTCTTTAAATTCAGTAATGTCTTTAAAAAACACATCATTAAAAAATTCACCTATTCTCTTTTCTCCGGTTTTTTCTAAATTATCTGATAAAGGCAGATATAAAAATAAATGAGGATGTAAAATATTTAATTCCTGTTTTTCATTAATTAAATATTCCTTAATGAAAATCTTAAGAGCCTCTTCATCTTCCTTTGAGCAGGATATCTTATCATTGCCTGATAAAATATTATTTACCAAATTATTAATTTCAAATTCATCATTCCAGCTTTTTTCAGAGTATATTCTTGAAAATTCACCAATGATTCCATCAAAACCATGATTGAATTTAACTCTTTCAGGTTCTCTTGAAACAAATGGCAATAATGGTGAATTTTTATTGATGACATGAGTGATTTTGGAACCCATTTGATTTTTTAATTGATCCAAATTGTTTTCATACATTAAAATTCACCTTGTTCAAATGTAAATTCTTCAAAAGTGGCATCGTATTCTAAATTGAATTTTCTATTGGTATTTATATCTTCAATAAGCAATTGCTTGTCTGAACTTCCTTTTTTAATCAGTTCATCTATAAACTCTCTAAAGACAACCAGGTCTTCCTTATCATTTTTATTAGGTTTATAACCTTTATTGAGTTTGGTTATCATGCTATATAATGTATAATCCATATGCAAGGTTACTGGTTCTTCATTATCGTTTACTTTGAAGTTCAGTATTATATCGGTTTTAAAACGATTGCCTAATTCTGATTTGGAATCATCTTTTTTAGGTAGTACAAGACTTAGATCGATTTTTTCAGCAATATTGAAGTTATCCAGTTCATCAATTAAAATGAAATTTTTCATTGGAGAGCCTTTCCACCTGAATACCGCACCCTGGACTCTTTCAAATAATTCTTTAAATCCTTGTTTGTCATTGGTATTATATACATAGAGATAATGTATGAATTCCCTGTAGGAATCTCGGGTATACATGTATTTGATATCCTCTTTGCCTAAAATTGAGGAATATCTGATAATTGTATTGATTACATCCTCTTCAAAGGGTTTAAGTTCATAAATATACTTTTTACCAATGCTTTTAATAAGTGAAGATGTTTCTTCACACTCCACTAAATACTCACTGATTACAGAACCAAGATCATTTGTCATATTCAAATTGATCAAGAACTCATCAAGCAATTCTCTTCTTAAATGAATTGGGTCATGCATTTCAATAATTCTAAGTAACGGAGATCTCTCTGAAGTGGTATAAATCAAATTAGGTAAAATATCAGTGATATAATCTAAAACTTCGTAGGTATCATCATATTCTTTGATTACTGGAGGAACAATGATTTCATAAATGAAGTTTAATAATTCTCTTGTGGATACGATTCTTTTGAATTTGACTATTGCTTTAATAACAAGCTGTGTAATTTCGTATCTTACATTCTCATTCATTAAAAGTTCATAATTGTATTTTATAGGGCCAATATAGTTATTGGCAACATCCCTTAAATATGCCTGGTAAAATGGATTTTCGTAGCTGACATCAGTTACTTTTCCGAATAATTTTTTCAGATATTCTGAATCAACACCATCTTCATTTAATTCAAATAGATTATAATCACTGAAGCTTATGATGTGTATTGGTTCCTTATCATAATTTTGAGAAGTTTCTTCAGTATCAAATATGTTGGTTTCTTTTAACAAGCTGTTCAATTTAGTATATTGTTCTTTAGCATAATCAGATTCCATAAAATTATTTAAAACACCTAAATTTATGGCTAAAATAAGCTTCTCGTTGGAATAACTTATATGATTGTCATCAAAAGCACTTAAAACTTTAGCTAATGTGTCAATAGCGGTTTTATCAGGATCAAAACTTTCTGTAGCATCATTATGAATCTTGAATTTAGACATTATTTCAGGGTGTTCTGAATTTAAATAAGCTATCAAGTGGGATTTACCATCCCCTACACTACCACAGAGCATTACAAGTTGGGCGCCAGGTTTGTCCTTGACTTCGTTTAATTTTTCTCGGAATTCAGCTTCTATTTCACGTTTGACGTGCAGATATTTTTTAAATTCGCTTAATGATTCGTAACCTTCCACAGCTTCATGAGAAGAGTCTTTTAACTTTGATAGTTCATTTAATAGGAAACTGCCGTTTAATTTGTTAAATTCCATATTCGGATTGATAAGGTCTGAATTATCTAGAGGCAAGGTTGTTTGTGACTTGTCTTTTTCAGATATTTCTTCATCAGTTTCTTCTTCATCTCCATAAATATCATCTAGCATACTGCTCAGTTCATCATAATCAACTTCATCTATTTCATTATCAGAATTAGAAACAGATTGATTATTGTCCTCTTCAACAACGGGCTCTATAATTTCTTCTGTTGTTGTTTGAACTGGTTGAACTGGAACAACTGATGGTGTCGGATCAAAACTCGGATATTTTACTTTAACATAAGTTTCATCCTCAGCATAATTTTCATACAGCCAGCAAAGGGATTCGTATAGATTTCTATGAATTCTTAAGCAGGATTCCAGATTGGCTTCTATTTTGTAGTGGGCTACATCATTACATGTACGTCTAATAGTATTCAATGGTCTTTCGATTTTTTTATCTAGAACATTAAAATCATTTAGTTTATTTATGGTATCATATTGGCCTAAGCCTTTCACATTAATATTTTCATAAAATCCGATTCGATCTGTAATATCTTCAGAAGTACTTCTTCCTATGATAATAGATTGCGCATAATCTTTTTTTCGTATGGTCTCTTCCATTTCAATAATTTTATTGTATATTCCAGGTTCAAAAGATTTGATAAAATTAAAACAAGATTCTGTCATATAAACCCCCATTTAATTTTATGTTCATTAAATAATAATTTTAAAAAAAGTTTACTATATAAAACTATATTTAAAAATCATAATTATATTATATCAAAAGAATTATATATAATTACTTTATTTTTTTGCTAATTTTTATAATAAAATATTTAATATAGGTCTATCAAATTATTTATTGAAAAAACATATGAAGGGACTAATATGGCCTATTTTTTAATTGATGATTCACGTGAGAATGAAAATTCAGAAAATGAATTTTTTTATAATATTGGATTGGAGTTTCCTCTTAGTAGAAAGGTTAAATCCTATAAAAATAAGGTCTCTTACTCTAAAGAGAAAAAAATCTGGTTTTTAAGATACAAACAGAATTATAATTATGTATACTTATTCGGGTACAATTATAGTGATGATGATAAACATTTATATACAAAAGATCCAATCCTCCTTCTTAAATTTAATTTATTCAATGCTCCTAATAAGGATAACAACGGCCATATTGTTCATGATCCCGAAACCAGTGAAAAACACGTGGTTATGAATATTGATTTTAAAAATGTTAATTCATCACATAAAAGAGAAAATTTAAATTCTTT
>CAMODR010000063.1 GCA_946611495.1 uncultured Methanobrevibacter sp.
AAAAAATAATGTTAAAAATCTAAAAAATATTGTTAAAAATTTAATAAAAAATAATCATAAAACTTTAAAAAATAATTAAGTTAATTTTAAAAAAAATCAAATAACGCTTAAAATGATTAATAAAAATAGAATATTAAGTTAATACTAAATTAATAAAAGCACAACAATTATACAAAAAATATATATACTAAATAAAACTAAATAATCATAGAGAATAATATGTACTCAATTACATATCACCCCCTTTACATATGTTTTTTTTAAAAATTAAACCTTTACATATTATTCTCGCCCTTTTTATAACTATTTTTTAATCCATTATACTTTTTAAGCAATCTACATAACTAATTTTAAAAATCTTAAAAATTTATTTAACTAAATTAAATTTTAGGCATTCACCCACTAATTCTATATTATTTAAAGTATTTTTAGTTTTATAGACCAGAATTTCCACACCAGATTCATATGCCTCAACTAATGTTTGTGAAAATTTAGGGTCATTTTCCCAATTAGGCCTAAAACTATTTCCATTAGGATGCTCTATTAAAAAGAATACAACAGCACGTATCCCTTCTTTTTTAAGGGCAATCAATTCTTCAAGATGTTTTCTTCCCCTATCTGTAGGAGCATCGGGAAATTGGGCGATTCCATCTTTAATTAAAGTGACAGACTTTACTTCAACATAGGTCTCATCAATAAAATCAGAGCATTTATCCTCATCATTTAATCTCTCATTATGGTTTGCCAAATAAATATCAATTCTAGAGTTTCCAATAGTCTTTTCTGACTCAATTATTGAATAACCAGACAACTCTTTAATTTTATTATTTTGAATCGCATCAAATACAATCTTATTAGCTTCCCCTGAAAACATAGCCACCAAAGCACCATTATTTTCAACATAATATAGGGAATACTTGGTTTTACGATTAGGATTATCGCTAGGTTTAAGATAGACAACTGCATCTTCAACTAAAAGTTCCTTACATCTGCCTGTATTTGGCACATGGACCTTAACAATCTCACCACCCAGTTCCACTTCTGCAATGAATCTGTTTGGCCTTGCCTTAAAAATAGCCTTAACTAAATTAGAAATAAAATCACCTTAAACTCTTAAATAAAAAAAATAAATAAATTTAAGCTTCTAATCAATCAAATTTGCCATAACTGCACCTAAATACTGAGTCAAATCTTGTGCTCCAAAGCCATATCCTTGAGCTTCCATAGCCAAGTCACCTGCTTTTCCATTAAGGTATGGTGCCAATATTGCAGATGTCCAGGAGTCTAAACCCTGTGAAAACAAGCTAACTGCAATTCCTGCCAATGCATCACCAGTTCCTCCTGCAGTCATGCCAGGATTTCCTGTTCTGTTTATTTTTAGCTTATTCCCATTAAAGATAAAATCATATTGTCCTTTAAGAATAACAGAACCATTAAAAGATTTTGTAATGCTCTGCAAAGCATCAATCTTATCGTTTACCTTAACAAAATCATCAGCATTTTTATCTGCAAGCCCAATTATATTATCTAATTGATAAGCAATGTCCTTAGGAATTTGATTCTTAAAGAAGGATTTAAACTCAAAATAATGAGGAGAGATAATGACATCTTCCCTTTTAGAGATAAGGGAGAAATCAACTAACTTCAATGCATCTGCATCTAAAACTAATGGCTTTTCTATTTTCATAGATAAAACATTAAATAACTTGGAGGTTTCCTCTCTCTGACTTGCTCCAGGACCTAATAAGACTGCATCCACTTTAGAAGCCAAATCCAATATATTATCCAAATCATCAAGAGATAAGTAATCTCCTTTAGATTCCTTAACAATAAAGTCTTCAGATAATGATTTGATAGGAATTGAAGCAGGTTTTGGAGTGTAAATGTATACAAGGTCTGCACCTGTTGCAATGGATGCCTTAGCAGATATTGCAGGGGCACCATAATAATCAAGGCTTCCGCCGACAATCAAGACTTTTCCATTGTTGCCCTTATGAGAATCTTTTTTACGGCTATTTAACCTAAGCAAATCTCCTCCTTCAACAAAAAGCTCAGCTTCAAGAGGAATTCCAATATCGCAAGTGATTATTCCGCCGATATGGGATTCATCAGCAAGTTTTACGCCAGTCTTAACCTTATGGAAGCAAACAGTATAATCAGCATCAACAGCAATATCTGCAATCTCTCCAGTTAATGGATCTAAACCTGAAGGAACATCAATTGCAACCTTTAAGCCTGCTGTTGAATTAATAAGCTCCACTGTTTTTCTAACCTTATCCCTAAGCCTTCCCTTGATTCCAGTACCAAGTAAGCAGTCTAAGATAATGAATTCGTCATCGTCAAGATTAATTTTATCCAAATCACTTGAATCTTTAATGAAACTTACAGAAAGTCTTGAAACCCTTGGCTTGAGATTCAATAAGACATTTAGGTTTGCCAATGCATCATCAGACTTTATCTGCTCTTTTGTGTTTAATGCATAGACTTCAACTTCAAAGCCTCTATTAAGCAAATGCCTTGCAGCTACAAAACCGTCTCCACCATTTCCCCCAGAACCTGTAAAAATCACTATCTTTACTGGTCTAGAGTATTTATAGGTAGAAAGTGTAGCTACTTCATCAGAAATTGATTTACCTGCATTTTCCATCAAACAAAGCCTTGAAAGACCTAAATATTCACAATTATAATCTGTAGCCATCATATCAATTGGATCCATTATTACACCTTAAATATTTTAAATAATTTATATAAAAAAAGGAATTTTTTAAATTTTAATAAACAATATATTATATAATCAAACTAATAATTAAATATAAGGACAATTAAAATAAAAAAAACAAAATAAGAAATTTAAAAAAAATAAATATAAAGACAAGGATTGAAAAATCAATACTAAAATCTATAAAAATTAAATATAATGACAAGTAATTAAAAAAAATAAATTTTATAAAATCCTTATGAGGAGTTATAATGGATAACTTAAAGCTCTTATTAGATAATATTAAAAAAGACAATTCAGGAATTTATGCAGTCCTGATAATTGTTGCTATAATTTCATATGGAATTATAGGATCCATTTTTATAATGAATCTGAACATATTCGATTCAATATATTACACTATAATAACAATTGCTACAGTAGGATATGGGGATATCATCCCTATAACTCCATTGCAAAAGATTTTCTCTGTAACATTAGCATTATCCGGAGTGGGAATCTTAGCTTATATTGTAACATTCATCATAAGTTCAGTTACAGAAAACCTGCAAGGCATTAGGAGTGGAAGGATTATGGAAAAGAAATTGTCAGAAATGGAAAACCACTACATATTATGTGGATTTGGAAGAGTAGGAAATGCAGTTTATGAGGAATTAATGAAAAGAAATCAGAAAGTAATTATCATAGAAAAAAACGAGGAAAAATTAGAGGATATTGAAACAAACGATAATGTAATTCTATTAAATGCAAATGCCACAGAAGACAAAACCCTTAAAAAAATCAATATTCAAAAGTCTTTAGGAGTTATTGTAACCACTGGAAGTGATGTTGATAACCTATTTATCGTACTTACAACTAGAGAATTGTATAAAGATGCCTGGATCGTTTCAAGAGCAAGTAAAAAGGAAAGCGTTAAGCGATTAAAGCATGCTGGTGCAAATAAGGTAATCTCCCCTGAAGCAAGTGGAGGAACAGACATTTACTTCGCTTCAGTTAAGCCAAATCTAATCCACATAACTGAAAAGCATGGCATTGATTTTATTGGAAAAGAATTGGAGATCCTAAGAAAATACAATTGCCATCAAGAAAACATTGAATATCACCTACATGGTATCAGAACACCTGTTTCAAGAAGCATTGGAGTCATGGATGAAAGTGAAGAAGACAACTTCATTGAAAAAATAGACAGTGACAAAAATGTTAGAGAGTCTTTAGAAACAATTTATGGCATTGTTAATGAAGTTCACTCCCACTGGTTATCTGGCCCTGACAAATTCCATTTAAATATGGCTGTTGAAGAACTAAAAAAAGAAGGAATCGTTTTGGGAGTTGATTTAAGCTTTGATGAGATTAATGAGTTTACTAAACAATTTAAAGAGTAAACCCAACTATTTTTATAATAAATGAGTTTACTAAACAATTTAAAGAGTAAACCCAACTATTTTTATAATAAATGAGTTTACTAAACAATTTAAAGAGTAAACTCAACTACTTTATTTTTATTATTTAAAAACAAGTTAAATTATTAAGTAAAAAATAAGAACAATAAATCTAAATTATTACTAAAAATAAGTTAAATATTTAGAAAAAATAAAAAAATAGAAAAAAAGAAGAGATAAATAAATTATCTCAAAAGATTAATACAAAAATGTATCAATAATTAAAATTTAGCAAATTACAGAATTATTCAAATAATTCGTGTAATTTCATGATGTAAGCACCTAATTTACCATCGAAGTTACCTGCACTAATTTCGAGTACACCATCAACAGTACAAGCTGCTAAAATACCAGCTTTCATAGCTGCTTTTACAGATTCTTCATCTACACCGTCAATAACGATTTCAAATACACCGTCAGCGTCTTCTCTAATGTCAGAGTCAACTTGGTCTTTTAAGGTTACACACATTTTTTCGTTAGTGGATGCGTTTAAGAATTTAGCGTATTTGTTGGAACCTACTTTGGAACCGGATGCAACCATACCGCCAGGGAATGGAGTGATAGTACCAGGTACGTTTTTAATAGCATCTACAGCCATTAAAGCTGCTTTTACACCAGTCATTTGGTCTTTTGCTAAAATGAAGAAGTTTCCTCCAGCTACACCATCTTTGTAACCGAATTCAGATTCAACTAAGAAGTCACCAGACATGATTGGGATAGAGTGTACTTTTCTGCCGTCGATACAGCATTCTTTTTCGAAACCGTCACCGAAGAATTTGAGTTTGTTACCGGTTTTTAAGGTTTCTTCTGCATCAAGTAAGTTAAATGCTGCTGCAGTAGGAGCGGTTAATACACACATACCGATTCTTTCCATTAATTCATGATCGAGAGCTTTTTTACCGCCTTGGCAAATCATAATTGCGTAACCAGGTCTTCCGTCAGGAGTACATTTAGCTGGTACAAAACAGTCAATACCTGCTTCTGCAGGACATCCAATTACAGAAGTTCCGTAACCGGTTGCTTCAGTTGCTGCGATTTTTGCTAATTTAGGAGTTGCTGCAGTTACTAAAATTCTAGTTACTTTAATTCCGAATCCTTCTGCGTAAGTATCTTTAATTTCTACACCATTAATTTCCATTATTTCACCATGTAAATAATTTTATTAAAAAAATTAGAATAAATTAAAATTTGAAAAAATATTAAATTATCTAATTTAATCTAATGATTAAATATATAATTTATAATTAAATAAAGTTTCCTATTTAAAGTTAAAATTATCAAAATAGTTCAAATATTAAGAAATAGTTTCATAGCAATGAAATAGAATAAACTAAAATAAAAATAGAATAAAAAAGAAATTTGAAAAATCAAAAGCGGACTTAAAGATAAAATTAAAAGATAGAATAAAAAAAGAATTAGACTTTCTCTTCTAAAACTTCTTTTTCTAGAGCATCATCAGATTCCTCATTATCATGACCTTTATCTTCAGAAACCTCTTCAATAGTTAAAGAACCCTCTTCAGAAGATTTTACATCAGAATCTTCATCAGAATCTTCATCAAGGTCTTCACGGATTTCATCTAAAAGTTCATCACTTACATCCGGCTCTTGATTCTCTTGAGACTCAGCAAGTTCCATAGACCTATCCAATACAGATGCTCCATACATTGGAAGGACAATGAATCCTAAGAAAGTGGTCATCCAAAATGAGATTAACCTTTCTACAACAGTAGCTGCCGCACTAATGGAAGGAGTGATTCCAGCACGGGAATAGAATAAAATCATAATTCCATCGACTGCTCCAAGACCACCAGGCAATAGAGGAATCATACCAACTAATGAAGCCAAGATAAACACTTCTCCAATAACAACAGGAGAGACATGTGCTCCAAATGCTAAAAAGACAGTATAAACTCTTAAAATCTCAAAAATCCAAATTATAAAGGACAATGGCAAAGCATAATATATGATTGACTTATCTCTGATAAGATTGTTCATAGTTGATTGGAAGCCCATTACAGCTTCAACTATTCTCTTTTCAGTGTCTTCATCAAACTTCTTATAGAATCTTTTAACGATTCTAATGATCCAACGAGTTAATTTCACACCGAAGGCCCTATTAACACATACATAGATAAGCAATACCACAAGAAAAGTTATTGCAACCACACAGGCAATCAAAAGAACAATCCAAGTAATATCCAATGAAAAGCTTAAGATTATACCAATAATAGTTAAAATAGCCAATATAACAAATGGGAATGTGTCTAAAGCCCTATCAGCAATTACAGTAGCAAAAGTATCTTCAAAAGGATATTTTCCTTCTTTAGCTAAGATATAAGCTCTGACAGGCTCTCCTCCACCACGACCACTTGGAGTCATGTTGTTAACTGCCAAACTTACTAAAACCATAGGAAGTAACTTCTTAATACCTAAGGACATATCTGCAGTCTTATTAATTATATGCCAACGTAATGTGTATAGATAATAAGTAAATACCTGTAAAATAACAGCCAATAAAACAAACCATAAATTAGACAATTTTAATGCTTCTATAACCTCATCTATACCAATGAAGTACAGCATTACTGCCATAATGATTAAACCAAAACCTAAAAATATAAACAATTTCTTATTTTTCATTTTATCAGCTTTTATAATTAGTTAAAAAATAGTGATTTTAAAAAATCATTTTTAAATACTACATTATTAAATATTTATTACATTTTATTTATACTTATTATTTTATTACAGAACAAGATATGGAATATGTTGGAACATAAGTAGAAAAATGCTAATAAAAAA
>CAMODR010000064.1 GCA_946611495.1 uncultured Methanobrevibacter sp.
AGTCTATTGAACCTTTCATTTCTGAAATGGATGCTTTAACTATTGTAGAGTTAAGAGAAGCAATATTTGTATCGATTAAAGGTGAATGAATTGTATATTTAAGAGAATAAGAGTTAAGTAAGTCTAAAAGTTCCTTATTCTCATTTAGATTTTCATAAGGATAGTCATGACACAATTCAACATAATCGATATGCTTGTTATTGTCAAAGAATTCCAAGTTCTCTTCTAAGCTTGTATTCTTTATATCAAAGACTGAAGCTCCAATTTTCATTTTCTTCCTCTTTAATTTTTATTAATAAATAATTAACTAACAGATAAGTATTTTATGACTAATTTGACTATTTAATCTCTGACTTTTGCAATGATTCTTTCTCCCTTATCCATAGCAACAATGATCTTGTCACTTAAGTCAAGATTCTTATGAAGTTTTACATAACCTCTTTTGCCAACGGTTGCTGTAAAGATATATTCGTCTTCTATAAGAATGTCAAATGATTTTCCAACGTATTTCTTGCCAATAGGCAAAACCACATGGTCTTTTCTAATCTCTGGGAAAAGCTCAAAGATATCATAGAAAAGCTCTTCATAGTTTTCTTCAAAATCATCATAACCATCATAAGAATCATCATTATTCCTATCATGATTGTTAGAATCATCATCAGTCAAATCAAAGTAATTATCTTTATTATAGTCCTTTAAGGTGTCTTCACCAAGATTATCTTCTTTTAGAAGTTTATTGTATTCTTTTAACTGGGACTTTTTTAGCTTTTTGTTTTTCTTTTCCTTTTTATTCTTTTTTGACTTATTTTTCTTTTGTGACCTTTCAGCAAGTCTGCTTTCAAAGCTGTCAGGTGCCTTTTCAAGAGGCTCAACATTCATTTTTATTCCAATGTCACGCTCAAGCTCAGCAATTCTTTTGCCTCCTTTACCTATGATTTTTGGAATGTATTTCTCACTCATATAGATGTTGACTCTCTTATCGCTTTCTAAGCTGACTTCAATGCTTGCCTTAGGAGCTATTCTTTTCATGTTCCTTAGGATTTCACGCTCAGCAATCAATTGGACAGGTGTTTTCTTTTTAGCCATTTTCTCTTTTTTGGACTTCTCAACCATTCCAATATCCATTACAATGGTTTGGTCTCCGTAAGTGTAGATCTCATTTACAAGAGTGCCTGTCTTAAAGTCTCTGACTTCTATGACTGGCCTTGAAAGGTCTCTTTCTTCCATTCCTGTTGGAACCTTTACAGTAAGCTTGTTTTCATAGACTGCAGCGATTTCCCCATCTTCAATGTAAATTGTTGTATCAACAATTGATGGAATTGTACCAAGGTCTACCCTGCTTGCTATTCTCTGAATTGCATCAATAGGCCTTGTAGCATGAACGACTCCAATCATTCCAACACCTGCAAGCCTCATATCTGCAAAGATGCTGAAGTCATGGTTTTTCCTAAGCTCATCATAGATTGTAAAGTCAGGCCTTACAAGAAGAAGTATGTCTGCTGTATTTTCCATATCCCCTTCAAGTGGAGCATATTGGGTAATTGTGTCCCCTACCTGCAAGTCTCTTGGGGATTCCATTGTTTTAACTATCTTGTTTAAATCCTCATCATAGAATTTAGCTATTGCTTGGGCAAATGTACTCTTACCTGCTCCAGGGCTACCAGAAATTAGGATTCCTCTTGCGCTATTGACTAACCTTTCAATAAGCTCATCTGAAAGGTCATAATCCTCAAGGCTCACTTCAGCTACAGGTCTGACTGCAGTTATTTCAAGACCTTCTGAAAATGGTGGCCTTGCAATTGATATTCTCAAGTCCCTTGACTGGACAACGATGGCACCTTCCATATCTGCCTCAAGATATGTCTTTGGATCGTACCTTTCCTTTTCAAGGATTTCCTCTACTATATTCTCTAATTGCTTGTATGAGAATGACTCTTCTGCAAGCTTAACAAGTTCTATATGTCCAGGCTTGCCCTTTTTAGCCATAGGAGGAACGTTTTCTTTTAAGTGAACGCTCATAGTGTCTTCATCAAAGAATCTTGAAATCTTCAAGTCTACATTGCCCTTATATTCCTGAGCATAGTATATGGTTGGAATTCCTTCAGCTTCAGCTGTTTTTGCTTGAATCTTATCGCTTGTTAGAAGTAATGCAAGTTCATCTTTTGCAAGGTCTCTGATAAGTCCGTCAATTTCTCCTGTTTTTGCATGAGACTTTTCAAAACTGTTTGGCCTTCTGCCTTTTATTGTTATTGACAATTCTCCTATTTCAGCTAAATCCTGAAGTTTTTTAAGATTTTTAAGACCTTTCAATCCAGTTGGTCTTTGATTGTTTGCCTGATGTTCAAGTTCAGCTATTGCAGCTTCGGGAACAATGATTTCAGGATAATTTAGACCTTTCTCCTTTATGAGTTTCTCTATATTTCCCTCTATGATAGCGCTTGTATCTGGGACGATTCTTTTAATATCCATCTGATAGTCGTCATTATATTCACTATCATAGTCATAATCGTTAAAATCCACTTTATCACTTCCTGTGGAATATTTTATAAGTTTAATGATATTCTAGAAAGATTTTCTTTTTTAGTTCATTTTCTTTCTATTCTTTTTCTTTTTTGTCTTTTATTTCATTAAACTTATTTTTCATTAATTATTGTTTTTAATTCTTATATTTAATATAAATTTAAATTATTATTTTCCATACATTTCCTTAGGGTCGAATAATCTTTCGCAGATGACTTTAACTTCTTCTTCACTAAGATTATCCAAGTCTATGTTTTCCTTTTCAATATCTAATTGTCTAAAGAAACAAGATCTGTAGCCTTCATGGCAAGCTGCACCGATTTGATTGACTTTCATTATTATTGCATCTGCATCACAGTCAATGTAGATTTCCTTAACTTCCTGTACATTTCCAGAGCTTTCTCCTTTCAACCATTGTTTTTGACGTGATGTGCTATAATAATGTGCTTTTTTAGTTTTTAATGTTTGTTTGACAGCTTCCTTATTCATGAATGCTACCATAAGAACTTCATTTGTTTGGTAGTCTTGTGCAACTGCGATGATTAATTTCTCTCCACCTACATCGAGCCTAAAGTTTAATTCCATAGTTTCACCTTTTTGGAAATAAATATTTTATTATTTTTTTGTTAATATTTTAATGAAATTAATTTTTAATTGAAATTATTTTTTTAAATAATTTATTTGAAATTAATTTACATTTTTTGTATTTTATTCTATTTTTATTCGCAATTTTCTTTGATGTAGTTAGCCACTTCATCTACTGGGACTAATTCCTGTTCTCCAGATTCCATATTCTTAACAGTGACTTTACCTTCTTCAAGGTCACGTTCTCCAACGAGAACAGTGTATTTTACACCAATTTTATTTGCATATGAAAGCAATTTCTTAAATTTCTTTCTGGATAAGTCAACTTCAGTAGGAATGTCTGCTTTTCTAAGGTTTTGGGCTATGCTAAATGCATCATGTCTTGTTGAGTCTGAAATTGCAGCAACATATGCTTTTACAATAGGTTCGATTTCTGCTTTGCCATTTAACTCTTCAATTGCATTCATCAATCTGTCAAATCCTAATGCAAAACCTGTAGAGACTACGTCCTCTCCACCGAATAGCTTAACAAGGTTGTAGGTTCCTCCTCCACACACTTGCTTCTGTGCGCCAAGGCCTTCCACATAGACCTCAAATACGATTCCGGTGTAATAGTCAAGGCCTCTTGCTACTCCAAGGTTTAACTTATAGTTAAATACCTGAAAGCTTTCAAGGGTTTTTACAAGTTCTTCAAATTCTGATAATGCATCAAGGGTTTCTTCATATGGAGATACAAGTTCTCTAATATCTTCAATAATTGAAGAATCTCCTACCATATCCATCAATTTGAATAAAACTTCATTAAGTTCTCCTTTGTCCTTAATAATAGGGTTTTCTCCTACAAGAGATTCTTTTAATAATTCCTTATCCCCCTTATCAATGACTACCATTATTTCCCTTTGGGTAGCTGCATCAATATCAAAGTGAGCAAACAATCCGCGGATAATTCCAAGGTGGTTTACGTTAAATTCAGCAGTTGTGATTCCAAGCTCTTCAATTGCATTGTTACACATTGCAATCACTTCAGCTTCACCTTCAGGGGTTTTTGCTCCAATCAATTCGCAACCGAATTGCCAGAATTGTCTGAATCTGCCTTTTTGAGGTCTTTCATATCTGAAACAGCTTCCATAATAGTAGAGCTTAATAGGCTTAGATGTCTTTTGCAATTCGTTTAAGTATAATCTTGCAATAGGGGCAGTGATTTCAGGCCTAAGTGCCAAATCCCTATCTCCCTTGTCCTTAAAGTTGTATAATTGATCTACAATTTCCTCTCCAGATTTTGTAGTGAATAATTTTAAGTCTTCAAATAATGGTGTTTGCACTTCACCGAATCCATAATTTTCAAATACATTTCTTAATGTATCTTCAGCTTGTTTTCTAGCTCTCATTTCTTCAAAGAGAAAGTCTCTTGTTCCTCTTGGTCTTTCAAATTCCATATTGATTCTCCAATATCTTTTTAAATAATGTTTTATTAGATTAATTTAATTTTATAATTAATTTCAATTGAATTTAAGTAAAATGTTTCCAATGGTATTTTATAAATTAATTCAATTGATTTTAAGTAAATTGTTTAACAATAATAATTTATATTATTTATTCTTTATAATACTTATTATATAATTAATATAATAGTATAATAATAATTCAAATTAAAATTTTATAATATTGAAAATATAATTTGAAAAATATAATATTGAAAATTTTCTCCATAATCAGTTTTATTTAAGAAATATCTGATTTATAAAAAAATTTTAATATATTAAAAATTATATTCTTTAATATCGATTATTCAAGAAATATTCTATTTAACTGTGATTTTATGGCAAATAACTTAGAAATTTATGATGACTTTAAAAACATTGTTTCAAATGAGGATACTGTATCAAAGGAATCCCTTTTGGAAATCTTAAAGGAACATTCTGGAACCATTTCCGTATATGATTTAATGAGTGTCTCAGCAGAGCTATTGGAAGACACTAAATATGTTCAGGATGAATATAGGGAAAAGACCAATGCAGTTTATGTCAAATACTTTTTAGGTCGTATTAAGGATATTCGTGATGATAGGACTCAATATGATGATGATATCAATAAGGAGGATTTTATAGATTCCATTTCAACATTAAAGTCTTATCAGAATGAGGAATCAAAAACATCTAAGACTAAATTTCCTTTGATTTATGCTATTGTTTCGTTATACACAACATATATTCTTGAAGAGCCTATTCATCCAGTGGGAACTCCATTCCCAGGTTCCTTAAAGGTTGAGGAAAAGGATGGGGTATTCTACTGTCCTGTTAAGGAGGCTAATCTTGAGTCTCCTAATGCAGTCTGCAAGATGTGCTTGGCTGAGCAATTAGAGTTTTAATTAGTTATTTCATTCAAATGTTTATCAAATTATTCCATATTATATAATTTAAGGTGTTACTGTGATTGATGGAAAAACAAATATATTGGGAGTTATTGGAGACCCTATTGAGCATACATTCTCTCCGCCTATGCAAAATGCTGGCTTAGAGTATTTAGGATTAAACTATGTTTATCTTCCTTTTCATGTAAAGGAAAATAGACTATCTAAAGCGATAGAAGGTGCAAAAGGACTTGGAATCAAGGGTTTGAATGTAACTATTCCCCATAAGTCTAATGTGATTCCTTTTTTAGATGACATTGACCCTATTGCAAGTATGATCGGCGCGGTAAACACAATTAAGTTTGATTATGATGGTGATGAAGTATTTACTAAAGGATTCAATACTGATGCCTATGGATGTTTAAGGGCTATTGAAGAGAAAACATCTGTTAAAGACAAAAAAGTTACAATAGTTGGTGCAGGAGGAGCATCAAGGGCAATTGCATTTCAGATGGCTTGCTCAGGCATTGAGGAATTGTCTATATTAAACAGAAACTATCAAAAGGCCAAGTCACTTAAGGAAGAGTTAAGCTCCAATCTAAAAAATCAGGAATATGATTTTGATAATGTTAATGCTTATGAAATGAATGACTTAAAAAGGGAATTAGACAGTTCTGATATCTTAATAGATACAACTCCTATTGGAATGTATCCTAATGTGAATGATAAGGCCATAGCAAGTGCAGATATGATGCATGAAGATTTGGTGGTTAATGATATTGTCTACACACCTATGGAAACTTCATTAATTAAAGAGGCTAAAAAGGCCAATGCTGAAGTGGTTTTTGGATATAAGATGTTACTCTATCAAGGCATTCGCAGCTTTGAAATATGGTTAGGCAAGGAAGCTCCTGTAAAGGTTATGGAAAAAGCTTTATTGGATGTTTTAGGTATTTAATTTAATTTATATTATTAATGTTATTTTCATTTTTTTTTATTTTTTAATTAATTTATTTTTTAATTAATTACTTTTTAATTATTTATTATTTAATTATAATTCTTTTATGTGGTTTTATGGATTTGGACTTTTTATCAAATTTTGTAATTGAAAACGGGGAAGAAAAAGAGCTTGATGAGAAAAAGGAAATATTAAAGTTCTTAAAACAGATTGGAGTAGACAGTCGTTTTGTTTCTGTTTATCAGCAGGATAGTGGTGATGAGGATTCCATCAGGTTATACATAGAGAATTTAAGGTTTTCCAAGTTTTCCAAAAAGAGAATCAATCTTTTTAAGAAGTATTATCCTAATGTTGAAGTCGTAAGGTCTTCCCTTTTTCAAAAGATTTGTCAGAGAAGTTCAAAGACATTGGCAAATTCTTTAAATCCTAAGGATACTGTTCTCATTCCAAATATAAATGATGCCTATGCGGAACTTTTATACATTGTTTTAGAGCCTTATTCAAGGAAATATGGCATAGATTTT
>CAMODR010000065.1 GCA_946611495.1 uncultured Methanobrevibacter sp.
TAACTAAATTTTAAGTTATTTAATTAATTTATTTTAATTTTAACAATATTTTATAAATTTATAAATTTTTAAATTTTATTTTTTAATATTTTATCAAAAGGTGATATGATGGTAAATGAAAAAATGGAAGCAGCATTAAATGCTCAATTAAATGCAGAAGTTTATTCTGGATACTTATACTTATCTATGGCAGCTTACTTTGAAGACATCGATTTAGCAGGTTTTGCTAACTGGATGAGAGTACAAGCTGCAGAAGAATTAGAACATGGTATGAAATTTTACGATTACATTATCAGAAGAGGAGCAAGCGTTACTTTAACTGCAATTGACGCTCCACAAACTGAATGGGATTCTCCACTTGCTGCATTTGAACATGTTTTAGAACATGAAAAAATGGTAACTGGCTTAATCAACGATTTAGTTGACTTAGCTATTGAAGAAAAAGACCATGCTACTAACAACTTCTTACAATGGTTCGTTGAAGAACAAGTTGAAGAAGAAGAAAATGCTATGGAAAACTTAGCTAAACTCAAATTAGCTGGCGATGACAACTCCTTATTATACAAAATCAATGAAGAATTCGCTGGCCGTGGCGGTGAAGAATAGACTCAAGTGTTTTGGCTTCGGCCAAAAACCTTGATCATATTTTTTTTTCGTTATTTTTCACGATAACTTTTTTTTTATTTTTTTAAATTATCTAACTATTTTTATTATAATTATTATATCATTATTTTTAATTCATTAAGGTTTTAGGTCTTATTATGTATAAAGATGCAATTTTAGTAAGAGGGGCAAGGGTACACAACTTAAAGAACATTGATGTGGATATTCCTCTTGGAAAGATAGTGGCTATTGCTGGAGTCAGCGGAAGCGGAAAGTCTTCATTGGCTTTAGGAGTATTATATGCAGAAGGTTCAAGAAGGTATCTTGAAGCACTTTCAACATATACACGAAGGAGAATCTCTCAAAGTGAAAAGGCTAATGTTGAATCTGTCCAATATGTTCCTGCAGCTCTTGCATTGCATCAAAGGCCTAATGTGCCAAATATCAGAAGTACTTTTGGAACTTCTACAGAGCTTTTAAACTCTTTAAGGCTTCTCTACTCCCGTTGTGGAAATTACATTTGTCCAAATGGACATATGCTCAAGCCTTCAATGAATGTGGCCCGTGAGATAGAGCTTGTATGTGATGTCTGTGGAGAGAAGTTCTTTGGTCTTGGAGCTGAAGAGTATGCCTTCAATTCAGATGGGGCATGTCCTCATTGTGGAGGTACAGGCATAGAACGTGTCATTGATGATTCTACTCTTGTTCCAGATGAGAATAAGACACTTGAAGATGGTGCAGTTGAGTCATGGAACATGTTTGGAATAAGTTGGATGTATAATGTTGCAGGAGAGCTAGGCGTTAGAATTGATGTTCCATTTAAGGATTTGACTGATGAAGAAAAGGATATTGTCTATAATGGCCCCTCTGTTAAGAGATATATTAACATTCCATCTAAAAATGGTAAGCTATTTGAATTGAATGCTGAGTATAGGAATGCTCATAAGGCTGTTGAGGAAGCATTAAAAAAAGCCAAGACAGAAAAGGGCCTTACAAGAATAAATAAGTATCTTAAAGTGAGGGAATGTGAGGAATGTCATGGAACAAGGCTTAATAAAAGGGCTAATTCCACTCTCCTTGGTGGAATAAACATTAGCAAGGCTTGTGAAATGACTCTTGAGGATATCGTCAAATGGATTCCTAATGTTATAGAGGGTTTGCCTCATGAAATGCAGGAAATGGCTAATAATATTGCTGAAGAGTTTATGGATAATGCAAATATCCTGCTTGATTTAGGCTTAAGCTATATTGCTCTAAATAGGCCAAGCAACACATTATCAACTGGAGAGCTTCAAAGGGTCCAGCTTGCTAGAACCTTAAGGAATCCAACAACAGGAGTCCTTTATGTTTTAGATGAGCCATCAATAGGTCTTCATCCAGCAAATATTGATGGGCTGATTAATGTTATGAATAGGCTTATTGAAGATGGAAACAGCATAATTCTAGTTGATCATGATTGCCGCATACTTAAGGTTGCAGATTATATGATTGAAATGGGTCCATCTGCAGGCAGTGCTGGAGGAAATATAATTGCAGAGGGGACAATCGATGAAATAGAGAAAAATGGCGACTCTTTAATAGGCGGATTTTTAGCCAAAGAGGAAGAGATCATCATTAGAAAGAAGTCAACTAAAGAGTCTGTTTTCGATAATGGTTCAATAAAGATAAATACAAATGAAATACATAACGTTAAGCCTTTGGATGTAAGCATACCTAAAGGAAAATTAACTGTTGTCAGCGGTGTCTCTGGAAGCGGAAAAACTACACTTCTGCTTGAAAGTCTATACCCTGCTGTAAAATCTTTAATAGATAATGAAGAACTTCCAAAACACATTAATTTTATTGATGCTGAAAACATTAAGAAGATAGAGCTTATTGATAGTGTTCCTATTGGAAAAAATGTCAGAAGTACAGTTTCCACTTATAGTGGTGTTCTTGATGACTTAAGGAGAATATTTGCTAAATTGGATGAGTCAATTGAGAAAAACTATAATATGTCTGACTTTTCATATAATACAGGAAGTCTCAGATGTCCTAGCTGCAATGGAACTGGTACAATCTCAATGGATGTTCAATTCCTGCCAGATGTTGAGATAACTTGCCCTGACTGTAATGGCCTTAGATATTCAAGTGAAGCTGATGAGATTAGCTTAAATGGATTATCCATTAAGGATATTATGGCATTGACAATCGATGAGGCAATTGATGAGATATCTATTATTGAAACAGATGATTCTTCAATACAATCTCTCCTAAAGAAAGTTATAAATAAATTGGCAAAGCTTTCAAATTTAGGATTAGGGTATTTGACTATTGGGGAAGCCACTCCAAGCTTATCTGGTGGAGAGGCTCAAAGGCTAAAGCTTGCATCTGAAATTGGAAAAAGCCAGAAAAATTCCATTTTCATATTTGATGAGCCATCAATCGGACTTCATCCATTGGATGTGAAGGTTTTGCTAAATGTTTTCCAGACTTTAATCAATGATGGCGCTACTGTTATTGTAATTGAACATGACCTAGACATTATTGCGAATGCTGATTATATCATTGATATTGGAATTGATGATGATCATATGGGTGGAGAAATACTTGCAAGGGGAACCTTAGATGATATTTTAAGTTCAAAAGATAGCATAACTGGAAAATACTTAAAAGAGCTTTTTTAAATTAAACGAAACAATTACTTGAAAATACTTAAAAGAGCTTTTTTAATTATAAAAGTAATTTTTGGCCAATATTTTATTCTTTATCTTATTAAGAATCTTGGAAATTGGTATAATTACTCTCCTATTTTTTATATTAATTTATAAATATTAGAAATATTTTTTTATAATAAATTACATAATATTATTTAACTATATTTAATATTACAAAATTATGAAACTATTCATTTTTGAAAATACTTGCTATATTTATTAATAAATTTATGGAGGCAAAAGACATGACAAAAATCAGTATTATGGGCGTTACAGGTGTCATAGGTAAAAATGTGGCTTTTAAATTAGCTAGAAAAGATACTGTAGATGAAGTAGTATTTTTTGCTAGAGAACAAAGCTTATCTAAAGCTAAAGGAGAAACCTATGATATGTATGACGCATTAGCTGCAGAAGATATAGACTGCAAATTAACTCCAACATCTAATTACGAAGATTTGGCAGGATCTGAAATTGTTTTAATCACTGCAGGTACTCATAGAAAAGAAGGAATGGAAAGAAGTGATTTGGCTTTTGTAAATGCGGATATTGTATATAATTATGCAAAGCAAATATCTATCCATGCTCCAGATGCTATTATTTTAATTGCTACCAATCCTGTAGATGTTATGACTGCAGTTGCTTTAAAGGCTTCTGGATTTAATAAAAAAAGAGTTATCGGTTTAGGAAATCACTTAGATTCATTAAGATTAAAGAATTATTTCGCTAGACGTTTGGATATCAATAGTAGTGAAGTCCATACAAGGGTTGTAGGCGAACATGGAGAACGTATGGTGCCTCTTTTAAGTTCAACTACTATTGGTGGTATTCCTTTAAAGTATTTTATAAAGGATGTGAAGATAGACATTCCAGAGATTATCAAAACACTTAGGAATGCAGGAAATACCATCATATCAAAAAAGGGTGCTACTGAGTATGGTCCAGCTTATGCAATCTCAAACCTTATTCAAACCATTATTACAAATAGTCATAAGATTCTAACAGTAAGCATCTATCTGGAAGGGGAAATTGCAGATATGGAAGGTGTTTGTTTAGGTGTTCCAGCAGTCTTATCTAAAAAAGGAGTTGCTATGGTCGTTCCTATTCATATGAATGATTATGAACGCAAGAAGTTTGAAATAGCTGCTGATCATGTTAGAACTCTAACAGCACAAGTTTTAGAAAATTTAGAAAAAGAGTAATTTAAATAATAATATTTTACTTTTTTTTATTTTACTTATTTATTACTTTTAACTTATTTTTTACTTTTACTTTTTTTATTTTACTTATTTATTACTTTTAACTTATTTTTTACTTTTACTTTTTTTATTTTACTTATTTTTTACTTTAAGTTTTAATTTTTTTTTTTTTTTTTATTGTTATTATTAAAAAATTATTCAAAAAGACTTTTTTTAAATTAGATTTTTTATAAAAGTAGTGTTGTTTTTAGATTAGAAAGTTTTTTTTTTTAAAAAATAGAAAGAATGAACTTATAATTTTAATTATAAGTTCTTAAATAGTTTATAAATTATATACTTCTTCTGCAGGGACTAAAGGAACTTTATAAGCAGATAAGATATTGATTAACTCATCTAAGTCTTCAGTTTGCAATAAGAGAATAGCTTTTTCAGTTTTTTCATGAGTAAAAGCATAAAGGTATTCTAAATCGATTCCTTCATCCTTGATAATTTTTAGGATGGATGCAAGTCCTCCTGGAGTGTCATCAAGTTCTGCTCCAATGATTGGAGTGTTTTTTACAATATAATTATGTTTTTCCAAGACTTCTTTAGCCTTTGCAGGGTCTTTAACAACCAATCTTAAAATACCGAATTCAGTAGTGTCTGCTAAGAATAAAGCTCTTATGTTAATGTCATTTTCACCAAGCAAGTCTAATACTTCGTGTAAAGTTCCCATCTTATTTTCTAAAAATATGGATAATTGTGTTATTTTATACATTTCAATCGCCTATATAATTCTAATGTAAGTTACGTTTATCAATCACTCTTTGTATTTTACCTTTTGTACTTCTTGGAATGCTTTTAGGTGCTACAAGGCTGACTTTAACTGCAATTCCAATCTCATTTTGGATATATTCTCCTATTTTATTTTTAACGCCAATCATTTCCTTAATGTCATCTGAGAAAAGTGATTCAGATGCTTCTACCTTTATCTCGATTTCATCCATAATATCAGGGCGTGTAACGATGATTTGATAGTGTGGCTCAATGTCACTTACCTTTAAAAGTGCCTTTTCTATTTGTGAAGGGAATACAGCCACTCCTTTTACCTTGATCATGTCATCTGCTCTTCCAGATATTCTATCCATTCTAGCAAAGGTTCTTCCACATTCACATTTTTCATAGTGTAATGCAGTCAAGTCTTTGGTTCTGAATCTGATTACAGGCATGCCTTCCCTTTCAAGGTTAGTTAATACTAGTTCTCCTTTAGTTCCTTCAGGCAATGTTTTGCCTGTTTTTGAATCGATGATTTCAGGATAGAAATAATCTTCAGCAATGTGTAAACCGTTTTGAGCTGAGCATTCAATACCTACACCAGGTCCCATAAGTTCAGTAAGTCCGTAAATGTTGTAAGCTTTGGTATTGAAGGTTTCTTCTATTCTATCTCTCATTTCAGCAGTCCACATCTCTGCTCCAAATCCAATAGCCTTAAGTCCGAGTTTTGTTGG
Source organism: uncultured Methanobrevibacter sp. (assembly GCA_946611495.1). Lineage (GTDB taxonomy): Archaea > Methanobacteriota > Methanobacteria > Methanobacteriales > Methanobacteriaceae > Methanobrevibacter. The sequence goes on from CAMODR010000065.1 coordinate 5,983, forward strand.
ATCTACACCCTCTTCCTTAGCAACTTCCCCAAGGTATATTCCATAGGATGGTGTAAAGATTAAACAGGTTGTTCCAAAGTCTTTCATGATTTCAACTTGTCTTCTTGTTTGTCCAGTTGAAATAGGTATGATTGTTGCTCCTAATTTGTGAGCTCCATAGTGTACACCAAATCCTCCTGTAAATAAACCATATCCGTGGGTATTTTGGATAATGTCGTCGTCATCAAGACCCATCATAGTAAGGCCTCTTGCAATGATTTCTCCCCATGTGTCTATATCCTTTTGGGTGTATCCGCTTACAACAGGTTTTCCAGTAGTTCCAGATGAAGAGTGAACTTCTATGATTTCTTTTCTGTCCACTGCAAACATTCCAAATGGATAACATGCTCTTAAGTCATCTTTAGTGAGGAATGGTAATTTTTCAATATCTTTTAAAGTTTCAATATCCTCTGGAAAAACGTTAGCTTCTGTATACTTTTCTTTGTAAAAAGGAATTTTATCAAATGCTCTTTTTACGGTTGCTTGTAATTTCTTTAATTGAAGTTCTCTTATGTCTTCTCTAGACATAGTTTCAATTTCTTCATTCCACATATTCTAACCTTAATATTTTTTCTAATTATAATAGATTTTGTAAAATAATTTATATAATTTTAATTATTTTCATAATTTTTATTTTATAATTTTAAAACAATTTTTATTTTAATTATTTTAATTATTTTCATAATTTTTATTTCATTGTCTTAAAACAATTTTTATTTTAATTGTTTTCATAATTTTTATTTTATAATTTTAAAACAATATTTGATTTTATTTTTTCTTATTTTGATTAATTTCATATGATAAAAATAATTTTTATATTATAAAACTAATTT
>CAMODR010000066.1 GCA_946611495.1 uncultured Methanobrevibacter sp.
ATTTAAAAGAGATAATTAATATTTTTTGTCTCATTAGATTGATGATGATTATTATTTCGGGGTGAAAAGATGATAAAATTAAGTTATGATATGCAGGTCTATAGAAGAGACTTAAAGGAAGTCCTCAAAAGAACAGACAATGTTGTGGAATTAGGATGTCATGTTGGAAAAACCAGTGAGGTTATTTTATATAAATTGACTACAGGCTCCCTAATAGGCATTGACAACAGTCCTGAAGCTGTAAAACCATTAGAAAAGTTATCTTTTCATAATGAAAACTTTAGTTATTTAATTGGTGATGTTCGTCGTCATGAGGTCCTTCAAGAGGTAACTGAAATGATAGACCACTGTGATGTTTTGTCTATTGATTTAGGTGGAGGCTATCATCCAGACACTGTGTTTAAGGTTTATTATATTTGGGCTTCAACTTTAAAGCCAAGAGATGTTCTTATTAGAAATCAAGGATTAATAGACTTTGTTAATTCAGCCATTACTACTGAAGATATGATTTCAGAGAATGGATGGCTTGAATCATGTGGAGATCAAGGAATTCCTCCTCAAATCAAGGAATTCAGTCTATGGACTGATAAATTAGATTGATTTTTTTGAATTATTTATCTATTGTCTATTTATAATTCACTATTTATTTTTTATTTTTTTATGTTTCTTATTTTTTTTAAAAAACTTTTTTTATCTATTTTTAATGATTTTTTATTTTTATTAATAATTTTGCATTTTTTTTAATTGTTTTCTTATTTTTGTTTAAGATTTTATTAACTGTCTATTTTATCAAACTAACTTATAGAATTATTATTTTTAAATTATCATTATTTTCCTATAATTTTTATATGATTATTCTATAAAAAACAAATAGTTTTATATGTAATAAGGGATATATAGACTATTAATATGTATTTTATATGTTTTATTAATAAAATGTATGAAAATATTATTTAATGTGCATTAAATTAAAATTCAGATTTTCCTGATATTAATTTATTTAAAAAATTATTCTTATTTGAAAGAGGATTATTATGAAAAGATCAAAGAAATTGATTATAGCAATCCTTGTAGTGATACTTCTTGGATTATTGCTACTCATTGCAGGATACTTCATAGGCGGTCCTGATTTATCACAAGAAAATAAGACCATCTTGGTTTTAGCAGCTGATAAATACGAACAGCCTGGTGGAGGTTGTGATATGGCTTACTTAGTACGCTTAGAAAACGGCCATTTAGAAAATTACACTCCTGTATATCCTGGTGGAATGTATCACCCTAGCCAACCGGCTCCTGGTGGACTGAGTGGTAATATGCTGCTTCACGACTCCATGTATAATGGTGTTGAAGATGGTATGCAGTATGCAAAAGAGATTGTAGCTTACCATACTGGTATTGAGGCTGATGCAGTGGTTCTTGTTTATGACGAAGGTGTAGACAATATCCTTGATTCAATCAGACCTATTGAAGTGGATGGTGTTGAAACCAATCTTAGTGCAACTGACATCATACGTGAAAACGATAATTATGCAGGATATAAAGGTAATGGCGGTGTAACTGGAACCATGTCCAGAGCAGATGCTGTAATGGTTTTAGTAAAAGCTATTTCAAAAGCAGCTAAAGATCCTACCAAGAAGAACGCTATGTTACATGCAGCTTTAGATGAATACACTAAAGGTAACATTGTAATGCAACCTCAAGGTTCATTTACACGTTTACTTGCTACTAAAGGATTGGAAAGCATAGGATAACTTAATCCATTCTTTAAGGAATTTTTAATTCTTTAAAGAACTTTTTTTATTTTTTTTCATTTATATTAATTTATAAACTTTTTTTACTTTTTTATATTATTTAGTCTATTTCAGCGTTTTTTTATTGATTTTATGACTATTTTTAAAAAGAGTTATTTTTAGTTTTTTATTGATTTTATTGCTATTTTTATTAATATGTGCTATTCAGTATATTATATATTATTTTAAAAAGAGTGGTTTAAGATATTAAAATATTAAGATATTAAAATATGTATTATATTTTAGAAAATAAAAAAAAAGAAAAAGTTTAGTTTTAGTTATTAAAACTATTAGCAGCTTCTTGACCTGCTAAATAACCAGTAGAGAATGCTATTTGTAGATTATATCCTCCAGTAGGTCCAGCGACTTCAAGAACTTCTCCTGCAAAGTATAATCCTTCAACAAGTCTTGATTCAAGGGTTTTAGGATTCATTTCCTTGGACTTGACTCCACCAATAGTCACTTTTGCAAGATCAGTTTCTAAAGATTCAATCTCAATAATATGCCTTTTAAGATTTTCAGCCAACTTATTCTTGTCCTTTTTGGTAATGTTTGCCATAGTCTTTTTTGGATTGATGTCTATTTTCATTAGGAAATAATCTATAAAGTTATTCGGAAGGAATCTTTTCATATAACTCTTTATTGAAAGCTTTCCATTATTAGGGCTGTCCTTTGTAATTTGGCTCTTAATGTCCTCTTCAGTAAGGTTCGGACAAAAGTCTATGCTGATTCTGTTTGTGAAGAGTTCAACATCCTCAATATTATCTATTTCATTTAGATTCTTATCAAGAATTGAGAAATTGGATTTCTCTATTAGCTTATTGCTTAAGTCAATGATTGCAGGTCCTGTTAGACCAAAATGACTGATTAAAACATCTCCCTTAACTGAAACCTTTTTCTTCTTGTCCTTAAATGAGACTTCAACATCCTCAAGTTTAAGTCCAGTTAATGTCTTTAGAAGGAAATCATCAACATTGAATGAAACAAGCCCTGGCTTAATGTCTGTAATGGTATGATTCATTTTGGAAGCGATCCTATATCCATCTCCACTTGAGCCTGTATTTTGATAAGTAATGCCTCCTGTAGATACTATAATCTTTGATGCATTTAATGATATCTTATCATTTTCTATTTCAAATATTGGTTCCATATTCTCATTTAATTCATGTTCGATATCATTTTCATTAATTGGACAATTGAAATATATATCCACTTCCAATTCTTCAAGGTATTCCTCTAAAATGTCAAGTATGTCATGGGCATCTTCACTGTCTGGAAATACTCTCTTATTGTCTTCTGTGTGAAATTCAAGGTCTTTCTCTTCAAATATTGAAAGCAATTTTTCCTGAGGAAGTGTGTATAATGCATGCTTTAGAAAGTTCTTGTTTTTATTGTAGTAGTTTAGCTGGTCATGAATTGGGGTGCTGTTGGTTATATTACAACGGCCTCCTCCTGTTAAAAGAAGCTTTTTGCCTAAACTATCATTTTTTTCCAGTATGCATACTGTTTTAGGACCTAATAGTTCTGCAGCTCTAATTGCAGCAATCATGCCTGCAGGTCCTCCTCCAATAACTGCTATTTTATATTCTTTCATGTTATTACCTTGATTTCTAGAAATGTTATAACTTTAAATTTTATATTAAAATAAGAAAATTAGTTTTTTAAATTTCTTCTTGGTTTTTGAATTATTTTGTTTATTTTATATATTTTTGATTTGATTTAAAAAAAGAAAATAATAAATAAAGATTAAATCTCTATTTATTAGTTGAATTTATTAATTAACTAAGGAGTTAATCTGTGTCTGTCTCTTGGGAAGAGAACAGTTTCTCTAATGTTGTCTACACCAGTTAAAACCATAGCTAATCTGTCTGCACCTACACCCCAACCTGCGTGAGGAGCCATACCATATTCAAAGGCTTTCAAGTAGCTTCCGAATCCTTCTGGGTTTAAGTCTCTTTCAATCATTTGTTTTACTAAAAGATCGTATTGGTGAACCCTAATGGAACCTGATGAGATTTCAAGGTTTTTATACATTAAGTCGAAAGCATGGCTGATTTCAGGTCTGTCTTCATATGGCATTGCATAAAATGGTTTGATAGCAGATGGCCAATCGGTTAAGAAGTAGAAACCTTCTTGAGTGTCACCTAAAGCTTTTTCAGCTTCTCTGGATAAGTCTTCTCCCCATTCCATATCGATTCCTTTAGAGTTGATAATGTCTACAGCATCATCATACTTGACTTCTGGGAATGGTCCTTCTGGGATAGCGCTTAAGTCATAATCTAAGGTTTCAAGTTCTTTTGCACAGTTTTCCTTAGTGGATTGGAGCACTCTGGTAATCATGCCGTCTAATACGTTCATTACATCAACATCATCTGCAAAGGAGATTTCACAATCGATTGATACCGCTTCGTTTAAGTGTCTTAAGGTATCGTGTTCTTCTGCTCTGAAGATTTGTCCGATTTCGAATACCTTATCGAATCCAGCTCCCATCATCATTTGCTTGTATAATTGTGGGGATTGGCCTAAGAAAGCTTCCTTTTCAAAGTAAGTGATTGGGAAAAGTTCAGTTCCACCTTCAGTAGCTGATGCTACGAGTTTAGGGGTGTTGATTTCAATCATGCCTTGTTCATAGAAGTATTCACGAACGGTTTTAAACATGTTTGCCTTTATTTTAAATATTGAACTTACATTAGCTTTTCTTAAGTCAAGGAATCTTGAGTTTAATCTTGTATCGATTTCAGCTTTAACCTTTTCAGTTGGGTCCATTGGCAATGGCTGTTTAGCAGGGTTTAGGATAGTGATTTCACTTGGAATGATTTCCACACCGTTTGGTGCTTTTCCTGCATCTTGTACAGTACCTTTTATAGCAACTACAGATTCTTTTCTAAGTGCTCTTAAGTCTTCTAATATTTCAGCATCTACTTTTTTGCTTGGTGCAGTTATTTGCACTAATCCGTCTCTGTCTCTGATGATAACAAAGATGATTCCGCCTAAGTCTCTAATTTCATGTACCCAACCCATTATAAGTACTTCTTCACCGCTGATGTCAGGGTTTACGTCTTTGGAATAATGAGTTCTTCTTAAATCGCGTAATAAGTAATCCACTTTATCGCCTCATTTTTTTCATAATTTTATTATATTAATTAAAGAATTATTTAAATTTTTAATTTATCATTAAACATTTTAAATAACATAATTATATAAATATCATTTACTAATCATTTAAAATCAATTCTGCTTAAATTTAGCTTCATTTATAAGTTTCTGATTAATTTTAGCTATTATTTATAAATTGCTACTAAATATTTGCTTATTTATAAACAGTTATTCAAATATTGCTTTATTTATAAATCTGCTGATATTTTAGATAATCATTTACTTGCCGTTTAAATTTAGCTATTTATTTATAAACTGCAGCTAATTTATTCATTCTTATCTAATCTCACTTTAACTGAGTTTGCATGAGCATAAAAGCCTTCGTATTCAGCTATTGGAAGGATTGTTTTAGAAAGTTCTGCAATTCCCTCTTTTGTAAGGGTTTGAACAGTAGGTTTCTTAAGGAATGCTTCAGTTGAAAGACCAGAATACATCTTAGCTCCACCACTAGTTGGCAAAACGTGATTTGTTCCAGAGCCATAATCTCCTGCAGCCACTGGAGAGTATTTTCCTAAAAATATGGATCCTGCATTTTTAATCCTATCAAGAACTGCTTTATCGTCTTCAGTTGATATGATCAAGTGTTCAGGAGCATACTTATTTGTAAATTCAATAGCTTCATCCATATCATTACAAAGTATGATATGACCGTGCTTTTCCAGTGATTCCTCAATGATTTCTCTTCTTACAGCCTCTTTAGCGAATTTTTCTATAAGCTCATTTGATGCTTCAGCTATCTCTTTATCGTCAGTGACTAAAAAGCATGAAGCTTCAGGATCATGCTCTGCTTGAGATAAGAAGTCATGAGCAAGATATTCTGGAATGGCAGTTTTGTCTGCAAGGACTAAAACTTCAGATGGTCCTGCTGGGAATTCTATATCCACATCACCATATACAAGCTTTTTAGCTCCAGTCACGAAAACATTTCCAGGGCCTACAATTTTTTCAACCTTTTCTATAGATTCGGTTCCATAGGCCATTCCCGCTATGGCTTGAGCTCCACCGCATTTGTAGATTTCATCAGCCCCAGCCAAATCAGCAGCCACTAAGATTGCATCTAATATTTTACCGTCTTCACCTGGAGGAGTGCAGCATATGATTCTTTCCACTCCTGCGATTTTAGCAGGAATCACTTCCATAAGAATTGATGAAGGGTAAGCAGCTCTTCCTCCTGGAATGTAACATCCTACACTGTTGATTGGTCTAATTATCTGTCCAGCAGTGATTCCAGGCTTTACTTCCATAGACCATTCCTTTGGAATTTGAGCCTTATGGAATTTTCTTATGTTTTCAGATGCAGACTTAAGGGCATCTATAAGAGCAGTATCTAAATTTTCATAAGCATTTTTGATTTCTTCTTCGGAAACTTGAAGATTCTCTAATTCACATTTATCAAACTTTGCAGTATATCTTTTAATTGCCTCATCCTTATTCTCTTTAACATCACTTAGGATGTCTTGAACTATGCTAAGGATTTGGTTAATGTCTGCCTGTGACCTTTTGATTAAATCATCTGCAGTTTCCTCATCATACTTTAGAATTTCCATTCTATCACTCTTGTAATAGTGCTTCAATAAAAATCTAATAAATTAATATGATATCATGGCTATTCAATTTTTGAATAGTCACTAAATTGCACATATCTTATTTATTATGAATATTTTTATACATTATTAAATTTAGTATTCATATTTTATATAGATATTGTTAGATTTC
>CAMODR010000067.1 GCA_946611495.1 uncultured Methanobrevibacter sp.
TTTGACTTATATTTTTTTAAATATTTTTTAACTAATAATTATTAACAAACCATTAATCTGATGATAATATGTTATTTAAACCATTAGATAAGAAAGGACAATTGTCTTTAGAATATATCTTAAGCGTTATGGTGGTTATTTTAATAATCACTTTACTTTCTGTTCCAATATTAAGCTTAAGCATTGACTATACAAATGATGTAATGGATTCTATAAATGCAAAAAATGAGCTCTCAAAGATTACAGATGCCATAGACTTTTGCTATATTAATGGAAAGGGATCTAAAAAGACAGTTTTGCTTGATTTTAATAAGGATGCAACAGTCAGATTCTCAAGCAATGGGGGCAGTGGCAGAGCAGTTTTAAGCTTAAAACTTTCAGATGGTTCTTATAAAGACATAATAGGTTCCTATGATTGTGATAATCTTAATGAAAACATTCATTTTTCAAAAGGATTTAATAAGCTTTCAGTAAGCTGGGATGAAGGAACAGGTTCAATCACTCTTTCTAGAAAATCTTAAATTAGCTTATGATTTAAGATATTTCAGGTTATATTTTTTATGGATGTAAATACATATGATAATGCATTTTCATAAAATTTATAAATTATTTATTTTATATATAATAATAGACTTAAAAATTCTTAATTTTCATATTATTTTAAGTTTATTTTTCTAAAATTAGAAATGATATTATATTTTTTAATTAATTTTAATATCTCTTATTTTTATAAATCTAAACTTAATTTAAATAAGAATTAATGACCTATATGTGTAGAAATAAAATATTTTTAATTTATAATTAAAAAGAGCTGATTATGATGGATTTATTTGGTGGAATTATATATATAATCCTATTCATTATAATAATGGTATTTGCTTTCTCTATGGGCATATTATCACCATATGTTGGAAGAAAGGAAATAGTTTCAATTATTGCAATAGGATTTGTTCTTGGTGCTATTGGCGGATACTTTTTTATTTATCCAATTTATGAAGAAAGCCCATATGTTATAGGTAATGTCCAAGGATTGTTTACCATGGATAGTGAGGTAATTAACCTGAATATTCCATCAACATCTAATATTAGTGATGTAACTGAAAGGATTCATAATGTAAATGGTGTCAATTCAGTCAGCACAAATGGGTTTGAACTAAAGACAAGCGATATCAATAATGAAACGAAACGATATATTACCGATTACTTGGCTAACGATTCAGAAATCGAATCCTATGAAATAGACACTAATAGCATTTCCGTTGACTTAAAGAATGATGCAAGTTCTACAGCAACTTTAGGATCTCTTGTAAACTGGCTATCCAGTAATGTGGGGGTAAGTTCTGAATTTGCATTTGTCCATATTAAGGTAAAAGTCAATGCAAATCAGGTTTTAGATGTAAAGGATTACTTGAAGGAGAATCAATACACTATAGTTTCAGTTGAAGGGCCTGTTCAAGATTCCATTCATTATTTCTATGATAATTTGGTTCCAGAGTATGTGATTATGATTATAACTGGTATTGTAGGAGTTATAGTTGCTATTGCAGGAATTTATGTGGAGCCATTGACAAAAGTCTTTAGAACCTTTAGAAGAAACTGATCTCTTCTAAAATCTTTTATTTTTCTTTTTTTTAATAATTTTTTTAATATTTTCTATATTTTATATTTTAATTTACTATTTTGAGAATTTAGGTTTATATTTTAAATTATCTATTTAGAATCAATTAATTAAAAGGTGTATATATGAAATCTGCTGTTTTGTTTTCAGGTGGAAAGGATAGCGTAATGGCTTTAAATTATGCTATTCGAAATGGAGATGATGTTAAGTATCTTCTATCTATCAAGTCTTTAAATGACGAATCCTATATGTTTCATGTTCCTAACATTCATTTGACTGATTTGATTTCTGAGGCTGTAGGAATACCTATCATTGAAGTCAAGACAGCTGGAGTGAAAGAGGAGGAACTTGAGGACTTAAGAGATGGATTTATTCAGCTTAAGGAACTTGGTGTTGAAGCTATATACACTGGAGCTCTTTTTTCAACTTATCAAAAGTCAAGAATTGAAAAATTGGCTGATGAAGTTGGAATCGAAGCATATTCTCCTTATTGGCATAAGGATCCTAAAGAGTATATGGAGCTTGTCATATCCACTGGGTTTAAAGTAATCATAAGTGGGGTTTTTGCAGAAGGGCTTGATGAGAAATGGTTAGGCCGCCTGATTGATGAGGAAGCTCTTAGAGAACTTGAAAAAATCAGCGAAAAGACATATCTCCATCTTGCTTTTGAAGGGGGAGAGGCTGAAACTCTTGTTATAGATGGCCCTATTTTCAATAAAAGAATAGAAATTATTGATGCAGAGATAGATTGGCAACGTGATAATGGAACTTACAATGTTCTAGATGCCAGATTGGTTGATAAGGATTAATAAGCATTATTAATCTTTATTTTTAATTTTTTTGATTTTAATTTTAATTCTCTGCTCTTTAGATCAAGTTCTAAAAAACAAAACTTTAAATATAATCAAATCATTATTATTCTTAAAGTTAGATTTTTTTATGGGGTGAATATATGGATAAAAGGATTTTTAGATATTTTATAAGTTTTTTCATTATTTTAACAATCTTAAGCACAAGTTTTGTTATTGCAGATAACGTGTTTGCTAAGGATAATACTCCTAAGGGTTTTGAAACTTATTATATGCGAGGATATGGTTTCAATGTGCCAAAATCATTTAAGCTTGCTGTTGATGGATATGATGATGTAAATCATTTGAATTATATGAACTTTAAAAAAGGAAGCAAATTCGTTAATATATCTTTAGAAAGACATTCCAAATTCAATACAAATCTTATGGACAGCTATTCTGTCTTTAATTGGAATGGATTAAACCATTATAAAAAATCAATAGCAGGAATAAGTGGTTTTTATGCTAAAAGCAATGGTGTAAAAAGTTTTATATTTTGCTCAGAAGATGATATTGTTTATATTAAGGCAAAAGGAGTCAAGTTATCTAATGTACTGTCTTCCATTAATCAGAGGAGTTATAAGTCTTATCATGATTCAAGCTATGACTTTGATGATGATGCTTATTATGAATCAGATGTCTATGATGATTCCTTTGACGATTCCTTTGATGATGCTAGTTATTATAATTATAACTGGTAATTATCATTATTTTTTAATTTTAACAACAATTACTATTTCATTTTTTAAATTTAACAGTTAATCACTATTCTTTTTTTAATTATGAATTTTAGTCATTTAATTTATCAAATTCAATTAAATAACCATTTCATACTCTTTTTCATTATTTTCTCTTTCTTCAGATTCCATTTTAATTAAATCAAAAATCAGATCATCTTCTATTAGAATGCTCCACATTTTAAGGATTTTTTCAATAAAATCATCACTTAATCTCATTTTTTGACTTACAATAGGACAATCATAGCTAAAATCGTCTTCATCATATATCAAATGCAGTTTGTTTTCCTTATCTAAATGTGGACTTACAGGAAATGACCTGCATTGAATAGGCCTTGTTTTTCTATTGCAGTGAGGTGGATTGGAACATTTTACAAAATAAACTTTCCCATCCCATGAATCTGGATATACATAGTCATCTGTTGTTTCGTAATACATATCAAACCATTCATTTTCAAAAAACAGTTCTTCCTCGCCAGGCAGGAGGTACAATACCATTTCCAATAATTCGCCATCCTTGCTTTCCTTTTCTACTGTACAACAGATATTGTTGCAAAGGCTTCCGCAATCAAAATCAAGTGTAAAGGCATCTTCAGTCATTTCATAGATTTTTAAATAATCTTCTTTGCTAATAGAACTTTTCATTTTATTCACTATAAGACTTTTTGATTGATATAGTATTTATTTATTTAGTTCAAGTTTTTAATTAACGAACTAATATTTTTTCATTTGGCCAATCCGATTTTATAGCAAAATCTTTACAAATTTTAAATTTAGAAAAATATGCATATGCCTTTATTTTATTAAAGAGGCAAAATTTAAGTTTTTTAATCTAAAGAATTTTACAAAAATTAAAAATGCAAATATAAATCTTTCCATTATGTAAAATATACATTACATTTAAATACTAGTTCGACTAATTAAAATTATAGAAATTTTTAGAGGTGATAAGTATGAAAAAAACTGCAATTTCTATGCTAATTATTGCTATTATAGCAATATCTGTTATACCAGCAAGTTTTTCAGCAAATGATAGTTCAATTGTTGTTACTTATGGTGAAACTGCTTATATGAATCAAAATTATAAATCTCTTGTAGATGATTTCTTCTCAAGCAAAGGATTTGATTTAAATAATGTAAAAAGTCAAGTGATCACTGCAAATGATGTAAATCAAATATCTACAGGAATTTCAGGTAAAACTTACAATTCTAATCAAATATTTTCATCTGCTTTAGTGGATTTGACTGATAATGGGGAAATAACTGTTGAAGTGGACAATACAATCACAACCATCTCTCCAAAAATGTATGCTTCTGCATTAAAGTCAGCAGGAATTACAAGTGGGCATGTTTATGTAACCAGTCCCGTCACAGCTACAGGTGAATCTGCTCTTGCAGGAATCATGAATTCCTATGAGGAAGCTACTGATGTTGAAATTCCAGAAACTGTAAAGGAAGCAGCTAACGATGAAATCTACACAGAAGCGGCAATTGTTGAAAATTCCAATGTTAGTTCTGAAGACTTATCTAAATTAGTGGACGATGTAAAGGAAGAAGTTAAAGAGAAAAATATCACAGACACTCCAACTATTGTAAACATAATCAATGATTACAGTACAACTTACAATATCAATATAAGTGACAGTGACATTCAAAATCTTGCAGAAACCATTGCTAAAACCCAATCTGTTCAAGATGATGCAAATGGTTATAAGGAGCAAATCAATGATTTTGTAGACAATAACACTTCAGAATTCTCTTTTGATGGAATTTTTAAATCCATTATGAATTTCTTTCATTTAAATGGTTAAATTTTAATTATATTTAAAAATATTAGTCGAATTAATTCGAATAATTAAAAATAGATTTATTATAAAAGCATATTAAGTAATTTTTATTTAAATTACTTAATTACTTTTTTATTTTTTAACTTTTTTTAACAATTTTTAGTTAAATTTTTTTATTAAACTTTTTTTAGCTTAATTTTTGCTGATTTTCGTTTTAATGTCTAATGGTGGTCATGCTCATGCTCATGATGGTGGTCATGCTCATGCTCATGATGGTGATGATTTGGATTAGTGCAGTTAGGATCATCACACTCTTCAAAATCAAACAATTCAAAAAGTGATTCTAAAGGAATTTCAGCAGTAAAGTCTGTAAATGGGTTTATTACGATTCCTTCAATGTCTTCATCATAGGACTCATATAATAAGTTTGCTAAGTCTTCTGTTTCAAAAATAAGACCATAGATTTCAGTTTTTAATTCATGCTTTAGTTTTTCAACTTCCTCATCATCAGTGTATGCTGGAATGAAAACGTAATCAGAATCTTCATCTTCAAGCTTTAGGATAGTGATGTCAATTTCTTCATCTAAAGCTATTTCCTCATCGCTTAAAGCAGAAATGTCTTTATCAGTGTTTACTTCAGCAGGAATGATTAATGTAGCATTCATGAAAGCATCTACAAATCTTTCTAATTCTTCTTCGCTCATATCTTCAGGGTCTATTGCCATGATTTCCTTTAGTTCGGGATTTTCTATTTTCTCATCCATTTTATGACTCCATTTTTTTAATTAATATTATTGTATTTTTAATCTTTAATAAAACTATTTAATTAACTAATTAACTAAAACAGATTTTGCCATATTTAAATTATTTTAAAATATTCTGTTAGTTTTTATCTTTAAAGGGGAATATGTCTATTAGTTTTATCTTTCAAAATCAGTTAATTTTAATAAGGTTTATAAAAGAGTTTAGATAAAATATTATACAGTTAATCAAGTTTATATTTTAATTAGTTTAAATATAACGAACTTTTTTTAAAATTTTAAGGATTTGGGATTTATAATGAAACGATTTATTGCTATTGATGGGCTTGATGGTTCAGGAAAGGACACACAAGCTAGGCTCATTAAGGAAAAGTATGAAAAGGAAGGCAGTGTAATTATTCGTTCTCACCCAACATCTGATAACTTCTTCGGACGCCATTCCAAGTCTGCTTTAGAGAAAAAAGGAAAGTTAAATAAGATTATTGCTACACTATGTTATGGTGGAGATGCAATCAGATCTGTTATAAAATATCATGGAAAAGCAGACACTGTTATTTTTGTACGATATACCTTGGCTGTTTCATATTTAAACAAGGCAATATCTGTACCAGTTTACAAATTAGTATGTTGGCTGCTTCCTGTTTCTGAATACTTCTTTTATTTGGATGTCTCTCCAAAGGAATTGGTTAAGCGTGTAGAGAAAAGAAATGAGAAAGAAGAAATGTTTGAAAATTATGAAGCTTTTGTAAAGGTCAGACAAAAGGCAGAGCCAGTATTATATAATTGGCATGTAATTCCTGCAAATGACTCTCCAGAAGA
>CAMODR010000068.1 GCA_946611495.1 uncultured Methanobrevibacter sp.
TCCTCCAGCACTCAAAACTAAAATTCTCTTTTCATCAGACATTTTTATTACCTGTACATTTTTGCAAATTAAAAAAAAATAGAAAAAAATAATAGCTAAAAAAAACAACAGCTATTAAAAATAAAATTTTAAAGTTTTTCAAAATCTAATTTTACCCAACCAAGAGGTCGTCCTTTTGCTGTGATCTTTCTAGATTTAGGGAACTCATACTGATATGATTTTCTAAAGCTTTGGCGAATTTGCTCATAAAGATAATTATTCTCCTTTTTGATTTTCAAACCAAGAGTTGTAGCTAAAAATCCAGAGCCTGAGCCAATCTTAAGAAGAGGAGCGTCAGGGTCATTGAATTTAGCAATGCTTTTATAATTTTTCAATAAATCATTATGGCGATATTTTCTTGCAAAATCTATTTCATGCTCTAACAAATCACTGCTGAAATTATAAATGGATTCTTTAATATTCTTCAAACTGATCAAGTGTTTCTTATTAGGAATTCCCAGTCTTTGCAAAACATCATCATGCACTTCATTATTTAAGATAAATGATAATTTCTTGCCTTGCCCTATAGTTTCAGCATATGTGTGGATTGGTTTTCCATTATGCTTTGAATGGTATTCAAAATTACCAGCAGGTTTTGCTTTGATAGTAACCAAATCATGAATTTCAGGCTGTTTGCTAGTGGTAGTATCTGAAATTTGAAGATATTTCATAATACTGGTTTGAGCACTATTTCCTCTATTTGCAGAGAAGAAATTATTCTCCATTTGGTTATAAGCCCTAAAATTAAGCCTATTGTTTCTAAAGATATTCTCAGGAATATCAATATTATTATACATTAAAACTGAACGAATAGAACCCTTGATGGATGAACCAGGAATATATAATTCATCCATGGTTTTAATTGCTTCTTGAACCTCGGATAAATGAACATTATCTGACCTGTTAATTGCAAGATAACGCCTGTATCTCTTATCTATTTTAGCTTCAAAAGTTTTTAGGTTGAAATTAGGCTTTGATAATTTTTCTATGAATTCATCAGTTCTTTCTTCAGGCAAGTCCTTATAAAAATCAAAGATATCATAACGGCTTATGGAATTGTACTTTTTTTCACCAGATTGGACCTTGGTGTGTAAGAATTCAGAATGTGTGTAGCTTTTACCATTTGCTATAAATACGGGAGTTATTGCTTTAAGATTTACTTTATATTTTCCAAACATCATACTCCTCCTAAATCGATTTTAGCCTTTACTGCAAATGCAAAACCATACTCCACCGCAGGATCAATCTTTCCAACATTTACAATCTTGCCGTAATTATCTCCGTAGTTAGGAAATAGAGAACCTTCCTTAAAGAATCTGATTTGCTTTCTAATCTCTCCTGCAGAACTTCTACCTCTTTTAGAGCCTATTTCATAGATTGAATCTTCACCAATATTCGCTAAGTCATTGTCATTAGGTATGAATCTTGAGAGATTTACAAAGAATTTACCATCCGCGTTGGATTCAATATCCTCATCGACTATTTCATAGTCGAATTGACCTTTGCCAACGCTGACATCTCTACCGAATCCACGGTCTTTTAAGTATTTTAATGCCGCCTTGACAATAGGGACATACTCCTCATCATTAAACCTTATATAAAAGAACAATCCCATATTCTTGAATTCCCGTCCGGAAGTATAGAATATTCCTTCCGTTTGATTGCTTAGTCGATTGACCCTGTTGTTAGGGATGATGTTTTCACTAAGTTTGAATGGAATATCATATTCCCGGCTCATTAAAAATCCATTGCTTACTTTATAATCCTTGAAATTATTTAGAATCTCAACTTCCTCTAGCTCACCATTGATGATTTTATGGAATATCTCCTCATCAACATATTTTAATTTCTTATAAGTTTTAACATCATCAATTTCATAATCCTCTTTTGCATTATCAAGTTTCAATGATATTTTAGGATAGAATTTGACTTGTTCGCTTTCATTAAAGATATATGGAAATGGAGAGGATATGATAAACGGAGGATTTGTTTCAAACTCTTTAATCATTTCTTCAAGCTTTTCAGGATACAGTTGTTTTATAGCGAAAGTTAAAGCCCCAAATATTGTATCTGAGTGAAGTTCTGGAAAGATAGATAAGGGTTTTATATAAACCAACATTTTATCTCCCCTTCAATTATTGTAATACTGCGATAGCTTCAGCAATTGTGCCGTTTTCAATGATTTTATCCGCTTCTTTTACTTCCTTATAGTAACTGGCGTCTCTTTTTTCAACAGTAATATTTTCAAATTTTACTTTGCCGAAACCTCTGGAACCGCTTCCTCCGAGATAGTTGTCTTCCAGAAGCAGCATGGATTGGAATACTCCTTTTATTAATTCTTTTGAGTCTCCTTCATACACTGAAAATACTATTTCAAAGTCGAATTCAGAACCCTTAGGCACTCTTTCAATGTTTCTTGGGTTTGCTCTTGAATTGATACGGTTGATTTGGTTTTCATATTTGTATTCTGCACCGGCTACAACTTCCTCTTTTTCATTCCATAAGTCAACGGTTTTTTGATTAGGGAATGAATCTCTTACAATGATTCTTGTAGGGAAATCCTGATTTTTATGGTCATTGGATGAAATACCGAATATCTGAGCTGCAAGCACGCTGTCATCATCACTAGGATCTCCTGAATTTCTGCCGCTTATAACATTTTTAGCAGAATCAGGGTCATAAAGCTCAAGCAAAGATCGAAGCTTGCCCTTAAGGGATGAACCTGGTATGAAAGGCAGTTTGGTTACACTATCTCTGATTACTGGATTGTCTGAACCTCCAATTTCAATTGAATCTGTAGAACCTCCAATATGCAAACCTGTTTCACATACAATTTGTCCTGTAATAATATAATTTTCCTTAAACATTATTATCTCCTCCTAGATTTAACCGTTATAATATTTGTGATACGCTACAATAGACTCGAAAAAGTTTATAAAAGTATCAAAGTTTTTCATTTTTTCGTTTTCATCTCCAACATCCACTTTTCTCATGAGAGCCATCATCACATCAAAAAAGTCATCAGGAACCAGCCCTCTTCCTTTAGCTGCTGCAAGCTTAGGCTTGAGCAAGTAAAATTCGACTTCGATTTCATCCCAGCTTTCTCTTTGCTCGATAAGTCTTACAGCACCAAAGAATTTTCTAAGCTGTGTTGTCTTCAGGTCCCTAGAAGCTTTTGCTATAGTGTCTGCATAACCGTTTTCATCAGCATAGTCCTTTGCTTTTATTTCACTAAGCATTTTAGTGTTATTGATTTTTTGAATTATTTCACGAACTGGCATATTTTCACCTCATTCTCAAACTAACCAAAGATACAGGTATTTTAATCCATGGCATTTTTTGAATTGTTTCCTTATCTATTTCTTCCCTAATTTTTTTATCACTGATTGTTCTTAATTTATATTTTACTTGCGGCACAAAACGCTTGCTGCCGATTCTTCGCATATTCTCATCAAACAATTCCTCTTGAGTGTTAGGATTAGCTCCAATATAGATATATTGATTCCATAATTTCAGCAATGAATAAACAAATCCTGAAGATATCTTGTTATTCTCTTGCAAGCTTTCAAGCTTGGAATAATACTTCATTAACTCATTGAATCCCTTGAAGGGTTCTTTTGTATCCCAATCAACTGTTTCGCCAAAGAGTGTGATCTTATCTCTTCCACATTCCTTGGATTTTTCAAGATTGGCATCAGCCATATCAACCGCCTTTCCTATTGGAAATTTAGGATTGATTATGCTAATTCCTGCGGAAATACTGATTGATGGATTCTCGCAAGTCCACTGCTTGAATTTAGCTCTGAAATCACGTGAGAATTCAATAATATCATCATACGGACCCAGTACCAACAAGTCATCTCCACCAGAGTAATTTATATGAATTGTAGGAATGGCATGTTTTAAAGACTCTTTTGATAAAACTGCACCTTCTTTTTCTTTATAAAGCTTTATAGAGCCTCCAGATTCAGTTGTATCATCCTGTTGGAGTTCAAGCACTATTTCCTCCACATTATCCAAATCTTCAGGAGCCACTTCATCAAAGACCCTGTAATTTTGAGCAATTTCATTTATGATTCCTGAGAAGAACATATCAAGGTAAGCACTTAATGAAGATACTCTGGATATTGTTGCACCAGGTTTTACCTTGCCAACATATTTTTTATTGTCCTTTCCCGCCATCTTGTTGAATCCTTGTGAGAATATTCTTCCAAGATTATCCACATCCATTTTCACTACGCCCAGCTTATTAGCGCCTTTGCTGATTCTAGCTAAATGTTCAAAGTATAATGGATATCTGTCTGATTGAGGAATTGTGTTTCCCAGAAAACTGAAACTGTAGGATACATTTGCCTGTTTGAATTCACGAGCATTATTCAGGAATTTTGTGCTGTTGAGCCTAATTACAATGACCTTGTCTGCTTTTTGTGATAATTCTTCAATTGTATCATCCAGATTTTTGTCTTCTTTTCGGAATGTGAATCCAATTCCCAAACTTTCGAAGAATACAGAATTCCTAAGAATCTTTTCATTGGAATAATATTTGACCATATAATCTCTATTACCTACTATTCTGCCAATATCTTCATGTTCCAGGCATTCCCTGCATGTTTTATCATTTTTATTTTCAATTATATTTCCGCAAACAGGACATGTGTCATAAAGATTAGAAATATCTTCCATTTCAAATACATCTTTTAAGTTTGATGCGAATTTATGTTTTTTATCTTCATTCAATTTATCTGAGATTTGGCGAGTCAATTCGCCAAAGTTGGCTAAATCATTGCCTGAACATTCAAGATATGCAAGTGAAAGATATAATTCAGCATTAAACTTATGGATTAAATATAAATTTAAATCATCTTTAATCTTATCCAGCCTTTCCTTGACTTCATCTGTATTCGGTGCCATGATGGTGAATCTTCCACCGCCACAGAACAGAATATTTGATTCGCAAAGACCCAAGTCCAGAATTATCTTATCTGCAATAGCCTGATTAAGCAGGCTGATATAAATTGAACGGCCACGCAAACGTCTGCTCATACCACTTTGAGCTTCAGCAGGTGAAGAGATCTTATAAATAAAATTCTGAATACCTGAAATGTCTCCGGTAACTGTAAGATAAACATTCTCTTCATCAGCACTTGTATCCTGATCATGCAGATATCTGCAAACAGCAAGAGCGCTTGTAGTTTTTGCATGGTCATAGAGGGATATATCATCATCTGATACATTCCCAGCTGATGGAATAGTTGACATGTATTTCCTTAAAATAGCCAGAATGGTGCTGTAATCATACTTGTTTGGAGCCTTGCTTATTTCATTTTCAAAATTCTCCCACAATAGATTATAGTCCTGGGTGAGATTACGGTTATTCTGTTTCAATTCTGGCTTAAGTGAATTGAAACCATCTTCCAATGTAAGCTCTTTAAGGGGAACATCCATCAAAGCAGGCGGCTTTTTATCATCAAGAGATATTCTTGAAAAGATGGATGTCAGTGGAGTCTTGGGGACTTCTTCTGTTTCCTCGACATCAATTCTCTCGATGGATGAATGATGATCCGCTTTCTGAACCATTAAAGCTAAATCTGGAAAACTTGAGTTGTCTGGGTTGTGATGATACAATGCAAGATCTGCCATATCATTATTCCAATACTTTTCAATAAATTCTGCACTCCATTTAGAGTGGTCGCCATTTTTACCGAAATCATCACTGGTGTATTTTTCATACTTTTCGCCATGTTTTACACCGGTTCTTTGGTAAAATTTACCCACATCATGAAGCAATGCAGCAAACATTACATTTTCCAAATCCATTATTAACCTCCTAAAATTAATAATTTTTCTCTAATTGTAAAAATATAACTTATTTCTTTAAGTAGAAATTTTTACAATATTTTCTCAATGGGCATTATATAGAAAATTCTAAATTTGAAATAAAAAATTTCAAGCAAAGATTTGATTCTGCTTAAAATAAATGATTTCCATTATCTTGAATTTTTCTAAAACATTAAAATACTTTAGTTTTAAAAAACCAGATAATTTTTAATAAAATTTAGAAATCTAAATTAAAAAAAAAGATTATTTGGTTTTAAAAAAAAAATTATACAAAAACTTAAATACATATCATTTAATTTTATTAAAACCCCCTGATCATTAAAAAGAAATTAATAATAATTTAAAAAAATTAATTATATATAAAAATATTAGAAAAAGCATATATAAACCTTTATATTTGAATTTCGATATTATGCGAACTATTAAAAACTTTTCATAATCATGAAAATTATTTAATTTTAAAAACAGATTTTTTAAATCATTATATATTATGATTTTTAAATAGAATAAACAATTTTTAATGTTTATAATCTATCACATCAAACCCTCTTTTTTTTAACATGTTTTTCACTATATTGGTACAGAATCTGAGAGTAAAAATCATTGTTTTAATAGATTACTCCACTCAATATATCAAAACAATGTTTGATTTAATATAAAAGAAATATCACAATCCTTGTTTTAGTGGA
>CAMODR010000069.1 GCA_946611495.1 uncultured Methanobrevibacter sp.
TTTTTTATCAGTTTGATTCCAAGATTTATTTATCTCTTTCATAAAGAATTTATAAACGTTTTCAGAACCAACTATCTCTTCTTCATCCTCCCAGTCACTAGGACATAAGATGAATGGATATTGTTGATAACCTCCAACTCCTCCATGGCTGCTTATCAACTCTTCAAACGCATAGACTTCTCCACTTTCCAAATCAACTTCACTGTTTACAAGTATGTCTGGAACATGAGCAAAGCTATCTGTTCTCTTAAGCTTTTTAATGGTGTTCTTTCCAAACTTATCTAAGAACTCATCACCCATATACTCTTCACTATCGAGATAAAAAACATTATCTTTTGAGAAAACTATTGTTCCATATATATCAGATTTTACCATTACAAAACCTATTCCCTCATGTGAAGCAAGTCCATTAATCAGTCCAGGAAATGCATCTTCTATCTGTTCATAAGTCATTCTATTGGACCAATCTGTAAAATAGATTAATCCTAAATTACCTGATGCAAGAACTATTGTCTGTGCAGTCTTATCGCTAATGATCTTTTCCTTTGAGAGATTTAGATTGATATTTAAATCTTTAGCTGCATTGTTTATTCTGTCTATAAAGGGTTCTTCATGATTAAATATTTTCTTGTCTTTTTTTAATTTGTCTAAATACTGTTTACTTGCAGAATTATTTTTAAATTCAATTACTTTTTCCCATGTGTTGATTAATTCTCCATCGAAACTTGTATTGATCTTTTCTTTTGTGTTTTCTATTCTGTTTTTTGTGTTGTCTATGCTTGTGTCTATTTTTTCTTTTGTGTTTTCTATTCTGTTTTTTGTGTTGTCTATGCTTGTGTCTATTTTTTCTTTTGTGTTTTCTATTCTCTTATCCAGTTTTTCTCTGTTTTCTTGGGAAAATGGTATTAAAGAGAACTCTTCAGCAAAGTGGTCATCATTGGAATGCAATATGCTGTGAACAGAAATGTTTTCAGGCAAGAATTCCATTACTAAGTCGTTTAGAGTTATATTGAACTTCTGCTTGAAAGTTGGGCCTTTGGATTGTCCATGGTCTGAGAGTATGATGACTTTATAATCCCTATTTGAATGTTCTAAGGCATTTTCTATGTGTTTGAATTGCTTATCTATTTGCCTAAGGCTGTAAAATGCATCAAAGTCATCCATTCCGGAATGGTGAGCTATCTCATCATAGCCCATATAAGTTGCATATATTATATTGTATTTGCCTGCAAAAATGTCTCCAATGATTGTGAATGTGCTTGCTTCCCTTAAAACCACATTGGTTCCTGCACGTGCAACAAAATACTTCAATCCTCTTTTAATGCGAGGATTTATGTTTTTAAATAAATGCCTGATTCTGGATATTAGCTCCATAAGCATATCAAACATAAAAAGAATCAATATCCTTGCTATGATGAATGGGGTAGAGTAGAGATAAAACCAGCTCTTTGATTTAATGCTTTTTGATTCGCTGAATTTGCTGAAAGTCAAAAGATAGTCCTTCGCATCTCCTGAAAACAGATTGGTTCTGCTTGCTCCATTTTGAGAGAGCAATCCTTTTCCATCGGATATTCTATTTTCTATCATTTTTGAGTCGCTTCTTCCATTTGAAGATACGATTCTATTGTTGTTTTCCTTTTCAACCCAACGAAAAGCTGGAATGTTATTGTTGTTTCCATGTAGGATTCCTGCTTGGGATGAGCTTGTTTGGCTGGAAAGATCTGTTTCCCATTGGATAAGCTTATGGCTTCCCTTATCTATCCATCCCTTTAGTGTAGGCATATCCCCATTATCCAATGCATCTTTTATGATCTCATAAGCCAATCCATCTATCTCTAAAAATATGAATCCCTCTTTTTTGGAAGGGTTTCTATAAATCACTTTCATTTCCTTTTCTAAGATATAACGGTAATATGCAGAATCATCGTCAATGTTTAGGATTATGGTAAGGATTGATGAGATCAATCCAATAAGAAGAGGGATGCTGAATAGTGCGATTCCTTCAATATACACTCCAGGTATGAAAAGGCTAATTATGTAAAGGAGTATTCCATCTATAAGGAATGTTCCGAAACCTAATGTTAAGACAATGAATCTTAGGGATAAATATGTGACTGTTGGCCAAAGTATTGCATTTACGATGGATAATGCAATTATTATTATAAAAGCAGTTTTAAAGTCAGGTATTGTAATTCCTCCAAGTGTCTGGGTAATTGCAAAGAAAAGACTGACTTCTAAAATAAGAAAAACAATAAGTTTTATTGCTTGTTTGATGTCTTTTCTTAGTCTGTTAATCATTTTATTACCTGCTTGCTTGAGTTAATGGACCATATAATTTTAAAAACTGTTTGTTGAATTAATGAATCATAATTTTATACTTTCCTTTCAATTTAGAAATTAAACTTATGATAATGGCGGTCATTAATTCTATGATAGTTTAATTCTATTCTTTTAAAATTTAATCTTTTAAAATTTAATATATTATATATTATATTATTTGTTTTATATTAATTATTATTGAAACATTATTATATGTATTATTTTTTGTATTATTTTTTGTATTGTTGTATGATGATTTTATTGTTGTTTGAAGTATTACTTTTTGTATTGCTTTGAAGTATTTTTTAGTATTTTTTAGTAATTTATTTTAGAAAAATGGCTGTTTTTTATCATTTTTTCTATTCTTGATTAAAATGTTTGTTTTTACTTATAACTATTGAATTTAAATTATTTAGCTATTTTACTCTTAATTTATTCCTTAAAATTTGAATATTTTATTGAGTCTTATGGATAGTGAATTTGTTAAAGTTCTCTTTTTTTAAATTTAATTTGATAAACTCATATAAGAGTTATTTTCATATAATTCTTTTAATTTGCCTTATATTTCATATAAATACTTAATATTATTTTATATTTAATTAAAATAATTATTATTTTTCATTTATTTGTCTAATAAGGCACAATATGATGGTTTTTTATTTAATTTATTATTTTTACTTTATTTTTGATTAAACATTGTTTTTAAATGTTTTTTTATATTTGAGATGTTTTTCATGTTAAATAAATATTTTAACAATATATTTATGGTTTGTTTATTATTTTAACTCTTTTTTATCCTTTAAATTTATTTTTTTTAGGGGAAAGATTTATATTATATTAAATCTAATCTTTTTATAACATTAAAAAAGAATTATTTTAGTTTAGCTAAAAATAACAACTAAATTGCTTTAATTCTTGTATAAAAATATATTATTAATTATGCTTTAAAAATAATAATTAACATTGTTTATTTACTTTGTTAACCTCTTATTTTTTTGATATGTATTATCATTTTTTCTATGTTAATTTAATAATTATTAATTATATCTTTTTTAATGTATTGAGGTGAAAAAATTTCAATGAAAAATAGAACATTGCTTTTGCTTATGGCTGCTTTGTTTATTTTAATTACAATGGCATCTGTATCTGCAAGTGATGTGAGTGATATTTCAAACGATCAAGTCATTTCAGACAGCTATTCTCTAAGTGTCGAATCTAATGTGAGTGAACTTTCAAGTGAAGATTCTAATTTGGAATCTGGGGACAGTTCATTATCTGATGTTGATGACTCTAAAGCGGACTCTGCTCTTGATGACTTGGATAAGGGGAAAAAATCTAGTCTTAGCAATTCCTCTATAACTTCTAACTCCTCCTCTAATGGAACAAAAAATGCTGCAACTATTGTAGTTCCTTCTAAAAATGTTGTTAGGGGAGATTACTTCAATATCACTTTAAAAGATAAAAATACAAATAAGGCATTGTCTGGCAAGACTGTGATTTTTACCCTTAACAATAGGACTTATACCAAGACTACAGACTCTAATGGAGTTGCAAGGCTTTCCATTACAGGCACTCCTAAAGTATATTTAATTACCGTTGACTTTTTAGGGGATTCCGATTATGATAAGGCTTCACAGGAAGTAAACATTACCTTGACCAAGACTCCAACAACTATAGTTAATTCAGGTTCTTATGTTAACAAGGGAAAAGCTTATGTGCTTACTTTAAAGGACGCTAAAGGAAAGCTATTGTCTGGTGCAAAGATTACATTAGTCTTTAATGGCAGAACTTACACTAGAACCACAAATTCAAAGGGTCAAGCAAGTTTGACTATTAGTGGCCCAATAGGAAATACATATAAGATGACCTATAAGTATGCAGGAAACACTAATTTCCTTGCTTCATCTGGTTCTGTAAACATTAAAATCAGATTAGGCACTAGCATTTCAGGTTCTGGATCAAGCATTGTTCAAGGAAATACTTATAAAGTTACATTAAAGAATGTAAATGGTGCTGTTTTGGCTAATCAGAAAGTGTCTTTGACTTTTGGAACTAGAGTTTATAATAAGACTACTGATTCTAAAGGACAGGCTTCATTAAAGATCAGTGCAACTGCAAATAAGTCATATGACTTAACTTATGCATTTGCTGGAACATCCTATTATGGTCCATCTCAAGCATCTGTATCATTATTTGTAAAGACTCCTACAACTATGACTAACTCTGGCAGTTCACTTGTCAGTGGAAATGCATATAAAGTCACTTTAAAGGATTCTAATGGTAAGGCTTTAGCTAAGAAGAATGTGACCTTTACCATCAGCGGCAAGGATTATGTCAAGACTACAAATAGTGATGGTCAAGCAAGCCTAACAATTAAGGGTACCTTTGGAAAGACTTATCCTCTCAGCTATAAGTTTGCTGGAGATAGTGAGTATGGTCCAAGTTCTGGTTCTGTAAGCCTTACTATTAAGAAGGCAACCAGCTTAACCGGTTCCGGTACAGTCCTTAGTCAAGGTGATTCTTATAAGGTTACCTTAAAAGATTCCAGCGGTACTGCTTTAGCTAATCAGGCAGTGGTATTCACTTTTGGAACTAGAACATATAAGAAAACTACAGATTCTAAAGGTGTTGCAAGCTTGAAGGTCACTGCAACAGCAGGCAAGTCCTATTTAATGTCAGTTAAGTATGCTGGAACATCCTATTATGATGGCTCATCCATTAGCCAATTCAATCTTTCTGTTAAGTATCCAACATCTATAACTAATTCAGGCAGTTCCATAATGAATGGAAGTTCCTATAAGCTCACTTTAAAGGATTCTAATAATAAGACTTTGGCTAATAAGACAATTGTGATCACATTCAGCGGAAAGACATATCAGGAGATTACAAATTCAAATGGACAAGTTAGCATAAAGATTGAAGCAAGCAGTCCAAAATCTTACGCATTAACCTATAAGTTTGCAGGTGATGACACTTATGGTGAATCTTCAGGATCTGTAAATTTAAATGTTAAGTTTAACAATCTCTTCACTATAGCTCAGATTAAGGCTGCAGCTGCAAGCTTAAAGTCTTATGTCTTGAAGAACGGTAAGGTTCCAGCTACAGTTTCAGTTAATGGAATTAGCCTAAACTTCACAAGTTTCACATATCTTGTCTCTAAGGCTCTCATTAACATTAATTCCAGTAAGTCTAGCGATATAACATTAGTCGATATAAGCTCTAATTATACCAATGGAGGAAGTAATTCCATTAAGGGCAATCTTATGAAGGCTAATTATATTGATATGGCTAAAAAGTTAAATGATTATGCAGAATCCCATAAGGCGATTCCTAATTATATCAATACTACTTTAGGTTTGATTTCACCTGACCTTTATTCATTTGGTCTTGCAAAGGCTATAGTTTTCCATGATGAGGAAGGATATTTGCCAAACTATGTGGTTATGGACAGTACTGACCTTGATGGACATGGATCTAGTGACGCTCGTGGAAATGCTTCCCAATATAAGAAGGGCCTAAATGAAAAAGAGTCATTGAATGCCACTGAAATTGCTAAATATGCTACCGCTTCAGGTCACGATGCTTTAAATGATGCAATTAAAAAATTGGCAGCTCAATTGGTTTCTGGAAAATCAACTCTCTGGGCTAAAGCTACTGCAATATTCAATTATGTAAGAGATAATATTTCCTACAGTTACTATTCTGACTCTAAGAAAGACGCAACAGGTACATTAAGTTCAAAATCAGGTAACTGTTGTGATCAAGCTAATTTAATCGTAGCTCTTTGTAGAGCAGCTAATATGACTGCAAGATTCTCACATGCACAAGGATGTAGGTTTAGCAGTGGTTTAGTGACTGGACATGTATGGGCTCAAATCTATGTTGATGGAATTTGGTACTCTGCTGATGCTACAAGTGTTAGAAACAGTTTAGGAAATATTCAAAATTGGAATACTAACAGCTTTAATAGTTTAAAACAATATGTGCACTTACCATTCTAGTGCATTTATTTTTAAATTATTTATTTTTTCTGTTTAGTTCTAATTTTATTTCTTAATTTTATTTTTATTTATTAAATTTATTTTTATTTCTTAATTTTATTTTTTTATCTTTTTGATATTGATTTTTAATTCTTTTTTTTATTTTATCTAATTTCTATTTTATCTAATTTTTCTTATTTTTAGATACATTTTTTATTTTATCTAATTTCTATTTTATCTAATTTTTCTTATTTTTAGGT
>CAMODR010000070.1 GCA_946611495.1 uncultured Methanobrevibacter sp.
TCTAAACTCAAATTTAGGTTTTATGTGTATTATTATCCTAATTAATTTCAAATATATTAAATAACATAATTTATAAACTAATTTTAATACTTAAAATATCATTCAATCATCTAAAATTTTGAGGGGAAATATGTTAGCTGAAGACATTTTAGAAATCATGGATAATTTCGAAACTGAAAGTAAAAAACCGTTTAAAGATAATGAATTTGCTTCAAAGGTTAGAAATGAATTTAAAAATGATTTTGAAAAAGTATTAAAAGAAATTACATCAAGTGACAAATACCGTGTAAAATTCTCTGTGGGTAGAGTAACTTGGTTAACAAATAGGAATCCATGGGCAGGTATAAGAAATATTGATGCTACAAAATCATTTAAAGAAAGATTTTATATATTCTTTAACATTCATAAAGATGGAACTGGAATGGATATCTCATTAGATCAAGGTCTTGATCTTTTTAAACCAGACCAACGTGTAGAAATTGCCGATTATCTTATTAAAATATTTGAAGAAAGCGACTTTGAAATTCCGATGGATTTCGTTACAGATGATAACAGATTATCTTCCGAATCAGTCATGTCCCGATTTTTTAGAAGAAATGAAATAAACACAGAAAACTTATATAATGCTATAAAAGAATTAATTCCAATTTACGAATATTTAATTCCTTATTACAATGATTTTATTAAAAGATATAGGGAGGAAGAACTTATGGATGGTCCTGATGAAGAAGAACTTTTAGATAATCCTAACAAGGTAGAACAATTTATTGATGATCAAGCAGGAGATTATGATTTGAATCATGAAAAGAGCATGTGGATGATTCGGGCTGGAAGAGATGCCTATCTGCTGAATGATTTCATCACAAAAAACATTGTTGCTTTCGGCTGGGATTTGGGGGATTTGACAGACAAATCAAAAGAAGAAATATGGAAACTGGTCGAAGAAGTTTATCCGAATAATAAAAGCCAGACAAACTCAATAATAGTATCACAAGAAATAAAATTCAGAGACACTATCCGGAAGGGAGATTATGTAATTACCTCAAATCCGAATAAAAAATCTTATTATCTGGGGGAAATCACTTCTGATTACCAATATTTAAATGAAAAGGTCATTGTTGAAGAATGGGATGATGGTTATGATGAAATCAGGGAAGTGAATTGGTTTGCTGAAATAGATAAATCCGATTTAAAGGATTCCACTCAAAATACTTTAGGTTCTGTTCTTGGATTATTCAATATAAATGATGATGCAAAAGAGGATATTTTAAATGCATGCAGCATTTTAGAAGAAAAAGTCAATCCTGAAAACATTGAAGTCTGGGATATTGCTTCAGGTTCCAGTGATGTTTATGATGCAGCGTGGGATGAATTTAAAAAGGAATCTTACATCGGAATCGGATTTAATTTTACTGATGATGTTGATTACAGTTCTTTTAAGGACAAGGAATCTCTGGAAAACTTTGTTCATAAATATGATGAGAAATCCCTTGCTCCAGGAATGATCTGGAATTTTGCTAATAATATCAAAAGAGGGGATATTATTTTGGCTAAAAAGGGATTATCCAAATTGGCAGGAATTGGAATATGTACTGGCGAATTTGTTCCAAAAACCAAAAACAAAAATCACAATGAATTTGGTTTGAATAACATCCTTCCTGTAAAATGGTTCTTCACACCGGATAATCTGGAAATTCAAAACAAATTCTTTACAAGACACACAGTCATTAAATGGAGAGGTTCATATTGGAATCCTTTAATGTTTATTCTTGCAAGAACCGATGAGGATTTAAAATCCAAAATCTTGACCTATGTTTACGATTCTTTTGCCGAATCAGATGTTCTAAGCCATCACAATGAAATATATGATGAAGAGCAATATCTGGTTAGAAATGTATGGAAAAAGATTGAAAACAATTACGACAATGGCTTGGAAATTGCGGATGCAGTCTGGAATGAGATAATTGATAGGGAAATAAAGCTCCATAGAGATGGTACTGGAAATATAAAGGCTTCAATTCAAGGCAAGACAAAATTCACTGATGAGGAAATGGATAGGGTAGCGGTTTTATTATTTGAAACCATTAGAAAGCTTCTTGATACTGATGATATAGATGAGCAGAAACAGATCTTGAAGGATTATTGTGCTGATGAATACAGCAAGGGATTTAGAAGAACTGGAAGATTCAGTTCCATTTTATATAATCTAAGCGATTCATTCTATGGAATAAACAATAAATCTGTAGATACTGTGGAATTGTTATCTTTAATCTTGGGTGATAAATTAACTCTGGATTTTCATTTGGAAAATTATATTGAAACCAATGAGGAATATAAGAAATTCCTAAGAGATCTTGGAAATGCTTTTGATTATGACGGAATTGATATAAGCGATTTCAGAACTTTTGACAGTTTCTGCCACTGGGCTTGTGATAAGACGCTTGGAAATATAGCAGGTAAAAATGCAGATTTTCTACCATTTGACTTGTTTGTTGATATCAATAGTGTTTTAAGAAAAGCAGATCAAGAAAACATTTCCAGAGGCATTTCTGAAGAAAATAGGGAGGAAAATAAGGAGGAAGACATTGAAAGACTCAATTTAACTCCTGAACTGCTTCAGTCAAAACTTCAAGGATTCAAAGTCTCTCCAAATTCAATTAAAAGAATCTGTGCATCTTTGAATGCTGGAAAGCATATTATTCTAAATGGAACTCCTGGAACAGGTAAGACAGAGCTTGCATTGAAATTCTCAAACGCATCAAAAGAAAACAAGTTCTGTGATGGGTACGTTTTAACTACTGCTACTTCAGATTGGTCCACATTTGATACAATCGGAGGATTGATGCCTGATGAGAATGGAGAGCTATACTTTAATCAAGGAAAATTCCTTGAAGCCATTGCATTGAACAAATGGCTCATAATTGATGAAATCAACCGTGCGGATATTGACAAGGCATTCGGCCAGTTGTTTACAGTTTTATCAGGCCAGAATGTGGAACTTCCATACAAGCTCAACGGAAAATCTGTTAAAATAGCTCACTGGGAAGAGAACAGATGCAAATATGATGATGAGACAGCCACTTATTTCATCGGCAAGAACTGGAGGATAATTGGAACCATGAATGTGGATGATAAGGACAGCTTGTTTGATTTATCTTATGCATTCATGAGAAGATTCATGTTTATCGAAATCGACCTGCCTGATAAAGAGGAATATTCAAGGCTAGTTCTAATGTGGGCAAGAGGTTTGGATGAGTATTATGTCGATACTTTGGAATATTTGATTGACCTTACTGACTATAGAAAGCTAGGTCCCGCCATATTTAAAGACATGATAGAGTACATAAAGGTTAGAAAGGAATTTGACAGTGAGGAAAACAAAAAATTAATCCTATCTGAAAGCATTGATTCATATATAATCCCTCAATTGGAAGGATTGAGAAAATCTCAGCTTAAAGAAATCAAATCATTCTTAAAAGATGGAGAGTTGTTGGAATATCTGGAAGAAGGTATTGATGAATTAATGCCAGAATATTAGTATGTTTTTTTATTTAATAGAGCTATTAGAATTTTAATTTTTTTAATAAAACTCATTAAAAATATCATAGTTCTTTTAAATTAAATTAAAACAATAGCAAATTTTTATAAAATGGTGTTTGCATTGATAGATAATCAAGTGGAAATTTATGAAGAAAATATTGGTTTTATCAATAAAACCAATTACATAAATCAACAGCCCTCATTGGACTCATTTCAAAAGCTCACAGAAGAAAATTTGGACATGGTTATTGGTGAGTTAAGAGAATACATTCATCTCTTTCTCTTTCAAGGTGAAATAAGCTCATTTGACAATAATATTAAAAACTTATTTGATTTATCTCAAGATGATCTAAACATACTGAAGTCTGTTCATTTCATTTTAAGTGATGAAGTCCGGAATCTGATTAAAGTCCTGCCACAGCTTCTTAGAAACTTGTCCCATTCCACATCAAAGGAAAAAGAGGAATTTCATGGAATTGTCAAGGGAAAAATAGACTGGAATGATACTTTAAAGACAAGATATTCCAAAGGATTTGATGATAAAAGCCTTTTTGTATGCACTCCCTCTTCAAAAGTTTATGACTTGGAGGAAAATCAGTTATTGAAATTCCTGCTTAATGAGATAATATTTTTAAAAGAGAATTATATTGATTTCATATCTTTTAATGATGACGATAAAAATTCTGAAACTAAATATGATGTTAAGAAAGATTGGTATGAAATAGTCTATAAAAATTATAAATATTCTAAATTAGCTCTTAAAAAAGTTTATTTCGATGAAATAAGCACAATTCAACTAGTTAAATCCAAGCATGTAAGACGAGCATTTAAAAATAGGAATAGTCTTTATCATATTGTGGCCAAAGCATTTATCCTATTTGAAAAATTGTTTATTGATGAAGACAAGGATACTTTGAAGGAATTTGTTGATAAAAGAGTAATCAGGGCTGCAGATCCAAATAAAATGTATGAACTCTATGCTTTTGTCAATCTGATAAAAGCATTGCCTGGCAATCCAGAGCTGCATCTATTGCGTAATAGAAAATCCGGTGAATCTAGTCTGTCTGTCACCTCAGAAGATGACAATGGAATAAAAATAACAGTTTATTACCAATTCACACCAAAAGCTTTCAGAGATGTGTCACAATATCTGGAAATCGTGAAACATTACACCATAAATGCATCTAAAAGGTCTCCAGATTTAATGATTGGATTTGAAAAGGATGGAAAAACTTTTTATAGGATAGTTGAAGTTAAGAATACAAGCAATAATAATTATATTAGAACCAGCATCTATAAAGTCATGGGCTATTATAAGGACTTTGAGGATGTTGAATTTGTGAAAGGTTATGATTTTACAGAGGATTATCCTATTGTTCTTTTAACCTGGGGCGGCATTAAGATGAAGAATGGTCATAATCATTTTGATGATGATATTCTTATTCTGAATAGAACTGAGTTTTTAGAGAATCTGAATAGGTTAATTTCTATAAAAACTTAAACCAAAAGGGTTAACTTAGCAGAAGTATAATACTTATATATGGGATTCTTTTGGGGTTAAAAAATCCTTTGATGGTTGATTAAATTTTTTTAGTTTAGGGGAATTTATGAGAAGAAGAATATTTATTATATTGGTCGGTTTGACAGTCTTACTTGCTATGGGGTCTTTAAGCGCATCGTCAGATCTTGATGATTTGGATTCTGCCGGTATTTGTGATAATGCAAGTGCAATTGATTGTGATGTTATCTCTTCAAGTTCATCAAGTGCAAATAACTTGGCTGTAAATGAGAATTATTCAGATGAAAATATCCTAGAATCATCTAATATCAATAAAAGTTTATCTTCTTATGAACAAGAGGATAACTATGATGATTTTTCTTACGATTTCAATGAAGATTTTTATGATGATGAAGAAGTAAAACTTAAACTTGTATCAAAATCCAGTTTTCTTTATAAATCTGGTGGAAAAGTTAAAATAAGTTCCGGTCTGGTTTATGACAGCGCGTATGCAACTATTAAATACCAATACGATAACAAGCATTACAAGACATTTAAAGCCTATGATGATGTAAACAGCCTGTGGTATATTCCTGTAAAGAAATTCACAACCACTGGAAAGCACAAGATAATAATTAAATGTGAAGGAAAGAAGCTTGTAAAATATATAACTATCAAGAAAAGGAAATTGCTCATTAAAGCCAAGAGCAAAAAGGTAAAATATCATAAGAACAGATATTTGAAAATAAAAATTAAAGACAAGCACAGCAAAAAGGCTTTAAAAAATAAAATGGTTTATATTAAGGTTTCTGGACACACTTATAAGGTTAGAACCAATAAAAAAGGAATTGCCAAGTTCAATACTAAAAGACTTTCCAGTGGAAAGCATAAGGTCAAAATCGTAGTTAAACTTGCCAATTATCGAAAAGCCACTAAGAAAGTTTACATAACCGTTAAGAAACCTAAGACCAAAAAGAAGAAATCAAGTTATTATGGAAGCGGCTATTCATCCAGCCACAGCTCAAGTGGATCTTTCGTTGCAAGTGCAAATTCCAATAAGTTCCATTATTCAGGATGCACATGGGCACAGAAGATTAGGTCATATAATCTAATTCACTTTTCATCTAGAAGTCAAGCAATCAGTGCAGGTTATAGTCCTTGCTATTATTGCAGTCCTTAATTTTCTAAATAGCTATTTTAGCTATTTTTCTTTTTTTTTAAATAATGTTTAATGTTGAAATGTTATTCAAAACTATTTTTGCTCAGAATCTATTTATTATCCGATTGCAAATTCAACATTTTAGAAAAGTGGAATGGATTTGTGATTCTTCAGGGAGAATTGTAACAAGAACTGGAAGAAACTTGACAATGCTTTGGGTTTTTTGCTGAAATAAAAGCTCTGTAAAAGATGAGATTTTTGAATATCCGAAGAATTTATTATGAATTTTTAATCAAAAAACCCAATAACAAGTTTTAATATTGATAATATAAAAATAGTTATATATAATTTTAAAAAA
>CAMODR010000071.1 GCA_946611495.1 uncultured Methanobrevibacter sp.
AAAAAGAAAATGAGAATTTTAAAGAAATAATTCTTTAAAACCTATTTCAATAAAGTTTGAATTTTCTTAAATCCTTCAGACAGCTTGTCTTGTTTTGCGTGAATAAGCTTTTCAGTGTCATTTGTAAGTGCATGGGTAGGACAAGCCTCAACACATTGTTGAGTGTCATAGTTTGCACATAAATCACATTTGGTAGCCTGACCTATTTCATTAATGGTGATGGCTCCAATGGGACATACACTTTGACACAATCCACAACCAATACATTTTTCCTGTTTGATGGTAATAGCTCCTCCAAGAGCAACTATTGCACCTTCAGGACAGACAGAAAGACAAGGAGCCTTGGAAGGACTGCAATGCATACAGAATAATGGAACACCATCATGAACACGAATTGCATTATTAGGACAATTACGTTCACAGAGTCCACAGTCTACACAAAGTTCAGGATTAACTTTTAATTCATCCATATCCAACACCTCTAGTCCTCATATAATGGCTTTTTAGCCCTTGTATCAGTTGTAATAACACCAAGAAGACCTTTTTTCTTAGCAGGCTTATCAAGACCAAGCATCTTTTCAATGTGTTCTTTTTGTTTTCTCTTGATGACAACATCAACATCTTGAACACAAATAGCTCTTTTGGAACAAGCCTTTACACAAGCAGGACCTTCTTCACGCTCAGCACAATGATTGCACTTGTGTGCATTACTATATTGAATGGAGATTGCACCGAATGGACAAGCCATTGCACAGAAACCGCAAGCAATGCACTTAGTTACATCCACTCCCAAATTAGTCATTGCACCAGTTGGGCAAATGATCTCACAAGGAGCGTCTTCACATTGTTGGCAACGAATAGGGAAATAAGAACCGTCTAATTCATGAATAGTGATTCTAGGAACTCCATGAACTCCTTCACATGCTTTTTCACAATCTAAGCATCCATCACATAGTTCATTATCTACTAATAATTTCTCCATAAAGAGACCCTCCTTATATACCTAATTCTTCACATTGATTATCTACGAACTCTTGTATTTTTTCAATTTGTTCATCTTGAAGATGTCTGAATCTTTTTTGAGCAGATAAGTATTCTTTAACAGGTTTTCTTTCTTGAGGTCTGTAGGTTACTCTGAATTCACCGTTTTCAATTTCAAATAATCCCCAAGCTCCAGTTTCAACAGCAAGTCTGCCTAATTGAATGGTTAGCTCAGGCTTGAAACCCCAACCAGTGGTACATGGTTGCTGTAAGTGAATGTAAGCAGGACCTTTGGTTTCAGCTGCCTTCTTGACCTTTTTCATAAAGTCTTCAGGATATGAGATTGATGCTGTAGCAACATATGGAATTCCATGAGCTGCCATAATGAAAGCCATGTTCTTCTTAGGCTTGTCTTCACCAAAGCTTTCTTTTCCAGCTGGGGAAGTGGTTGTTGAAGCACCATATGGAGTTGCTCCACTTCTTTGAATACCAGTGTTCATGTAAGCTTCATTATCGTAACAGATATAAGTTATGTCATGACCTCTTTCCATTGCACCGGATAATGATTGGATACCGATATCAGCAGTACCACCGTCACCACCGAAAGCGACAACGTTAACATCTTCCTTACCTTGAGCCTTTAATGCTCTTTCTACACCGGAAGCAACTGCACCTGCATTTTCAAAAGCAACGTGAATCCATGGGACTTCCCATGCAGTTTCAGGATAAGGGGATGTCATAACATCCAAACAACCAGTTGCACAGGCAACGACAGTGTTTCTGCCTAATGCCTTAAGAGCAAGCCTTACAGCAATAGCTGCTCCGCAACCAGCACAGCCTCTGTGACCTGGTGCCAATAATTCTTCTTCAGGAAATTCCATCTTATTCATCCTCCTTTAAGCCTAACCAAGTAACTTCTTTTACTGGATTTTTAGTTAATTCTACAGCTTCTTCAATGTATTCAGGAATTACATCTCTTCCACCTAATCCTAAAATGAAGCCATAGGTTTCTTTGTGACATTTAGTTTTCAAGTCTGCGAAAAGAGCTCCTCCAATACCGAATGAGAAGTTTTTGTCAAGGACAGCTAACTTGTCAGCATTTTTGACGATTTCATCAATTTCCTCAAATGGGAATGGTCTGTAGGATCTGATTTTCAAAAGACCTACCTTTTCGCCTTTTGCTCTTAGCTGGTCAACCACATGTCTTACTGTACTTGCCATAGAACCCATACAGACTAAAATGATTTCTGCATCGTCACATAAGTAGCTTTCAGTCAATCCGTATTCTCTGCCGAATTTTTCACCGAATTCAGCACCGACTTCCTTAATTACTTCCATTGACTTGTCCATAGCCACTTGCATGTCATGCCTTGCTTCTG
This sequence comes from uncultured Methanobrevibacter sp., assembly GCA_946611495.1. Classification (GTDB taxonomy): domain Archaea; phylum Methanobacteriota; class Methanobacteria; order Methanobacteriales; family Methanobacteriaceae; genus Methanobrevibacter. Next base: position 2,361 of record CAMODR010000071.1, read on the forward strand.
TATAATATTCAGGGTCTGCAAAGTTACCTAAGGACATTGGCCTTTCAGGGTCAAGGTAAGCAAACTTAGGCACATAAGGCTTTAGGAAAGTGTCTACTTGAGCTTGGTCAAGCAAGTCTACAGGTTCAACTGTGTGAGTTAAAATGAAACCGTCTAGACATACCATTACAGGTAACATAACTTCTTCATGCTCTGCAATTCTATATGCTTGAAGAATGGTATCGAATCCTTCTTGAGCATTTTCAACATAAAGCTGAATCCATCCAGCATCTCTTTGTGCTATTGAATCTTGTTGATCGTTCCAAATGTTTAATGGAGCGGAAATTGCCCTATTTGCATCTGCCATAACAATAGGTGCTCTCATACCTGCAGCTGCAAATAAAATCTCATGCATTAACATTAATCCTTGAGATGAAGTAGCAGTGAATACTCTAACTCCTGCTTCAGATGCTCCTAAAGTAGCACTTATCGCACTGTGTTCAGATTCAACTCTAATGTACTCAGCATCCAAATCGCCATCTGCAACAAATTGTGCAAGATATTCTGAAATGGTGGTTTGAGGAGTAATAGGGTAAACAGGAACAACTTGTGGTTTTGCTAACTTTACAGCTTCTGCAACCGCTCTATTTGTTGTCATAATTTCTTTTGCCATAAAATTTTCTCCACTTATTTATTTTTTAGCTATTCTATTTCCATCTTAATAGCTTTGACTGGGCATTCTACTTTACAGATACCGCAGCCTTTACAATAATCGTAATCAATATCATGGTCCTTGTTAATACAGCCTTCTGGACAGAACATGATACAGTTATCACAATCTACACATGCATTTTTATCGAGAATTGGCTTGAAAGTTCTCCAACTCCCTGTCTTATTCTTTTTAGTACTTCCAGGCTCGCTTATTGCACATCCAATAGAAACCATTTAATCACCTTTTTAATTTAATTGCAAACTCTAAGCCATATCATAAGCTTTTTGAGCCGCTACTGCGTTTTTCTCTCCAATTGGACCTGGGAAAGTTTCTTTAATTACTTCAATGAGTGATCCTATACTTACTTCACCAGTCTTCTTAGCAAAGTATCCTAAAATAATGGTGTTTACAATGTTGACACCTAAAATTTCAAGTGCAATGCCAGTTGCATCCACATCAAATACCTTGTAATTTTCAGATTCTACAGTTTCATGAGTATTTATAATTACTTCACCATTTTCTTTCAATCCGGAATAAACATCCACAACATTTAAAAGACCATCGTCAAGAACTATTACATGATCAGGGTTATAAACCTGATATCTTAGATTAATAGGTTCTGTATCAATTCTGGTAAATGCCATAACAGGAGCTCCTCTTCTTTCTACACCAAAGAATGGGAACGCTTGTGAGTATTTACCATCTTTAAATGCTGCTTTTGCTAAAATTTCTGCTGCAGTTACAGCACCTTGTCCTCCACGTCCGTGAAAGCGAATTTCAATCATTAGATTTTCCTCCATTCTATCATATGTATTATAATTTAATTTTTAATATATATAAATATGTTGATTTATAATGATAAATAATTATAAATTATTTATTTATTAGAAAAACAAAATTATAATATTTTTAAAAAATATTGAACAATAAAATAAGTATTTTTATAAAAATTAAATGATTATAATATATTTTTAAAAAAATATTAATAATATTTAAAAATTTAAGTTCATGATAATTTATTAAAAATTGGGATTAATTTTTAATTATTAATAGTTTTTAATTTAAATTTTATTAATCTGAATTTCTTTAATGAAACTTATAAATATATAATTTTCTAAAAAATTATGTGTTTAAATGGTTTAGGATAATGATTTTATCAAGAAAATCGTTTTATCTTAAAAATAGCTTCCCAAATGATAAATATAGAATATGAAAAATAATAAAAATAATAAAAAAATATTTTAATATGTTTTAATAATATTATAATTTTATAGAAACAGATTGAAAGTTTTTTAATAAAATCAATCAAAAAATCATTATTATGATTAAAGAATCATTTTAAAATTAATTTAAATTAAATTAAATAAATAATTTAAATTATTGAGTAATTAATAAACATTGAAATATATTATCAAATTTCTTTTAATAATATTAATTTTGGAGTTAAGAATATGAGATTTTGTCCAGAATGTGGTAGAATGCTAATGCCTAAAAACAATATTCTTTCATGCCCTTGCGGATATAGTGAAGAGATAAGTGATGATGTAGCTGAAAGGGAGTATAAATTTAAAGGTGAGAGAAAAAAAGAGATGGAAGTTATTGTTACAGACAATGATAATGTTGCATTGCCTACCAAAAAGATCACTTGTTATAAGTGCGGAGGCACTAAAGGCTATTGGTGGACTGTGCAAACAAGGTCTGCTGATGAAGCTCCAACTTATTTCATTAGATGTGCTAAATGTGGAAACACATGGAGAAGGTCTAATTAAATTATTGGAATAAAAATAAGCCATAAATAAAAAAAGACAGTGTATGTAACTTTAAAAAATTATTAAAAATAAGAAATGAAAAAAGACAATAGAAACAACTTAAAAAATTAATAAAAATATAAAATGAATAAAAAATTAATAAAAGTCGAAAATAAATAAAAATAATAGAAAAATAGTAAAAAAATAAATTTAATAGATAATTAAAATAAATTAATTACCACCAGAGCACCATTAATTGTCATCAATTATATAGGTTTCATCATAATCATCATAATTTTCGCCATATTGATTAGGATTCACTCTTTTTAAGATTCTTTTTCTGATAGGATTATTTGGATCCTCTGGATTAGTTACATAAATGATTTCCTCTTCATAAATAGGCAAATCTTCTCCAACAGAACCATTATTTATGTTTCTATTATTATGGTCTTGACTAGAATTGTATCCAGAATCATAACGGGAATCGTAACTAGAATCATAACCAGAATCATAACCAGAATCATAACCAGAATTATGTCCCTTATTTATGTTATCAGAACCATCTTCTCCATTTTGGAATGATGTATCTATTTTTCTAGCTTTTGGCTTCCTATGAGGTCTGGAGAATCTTTGATGAGGCTCATTATCAAAATCCTCAACATAATGATCCTTTTCTTTATTATCTAAATATTCTCCTGCAGAATTTCTTAAGACATTAAATATTACAAATACAAGTCCAAGAACGACAATTACTGAAAAGATAAAGTCAAATCTTTGAAATACCATATAATATAACTTTAAAGTAATGTCACTTATGTCAATGAGACCTCTGAGCAATAGGAAAATACCTAAAACCAAAAGAATTTTTCCATTGATCTTTTCTATATTTGTATCGCGTATCAATGGATAAACACCTAAAGCGATTAATCCAAGACCCATCAATCTGAAAAGGTTATTGGATACTGCAGCCTCAAGCAAATCGAAAAGCATATCAAACCTATAATGTAATGCTGACAATACACATATCACTTCTATAATAGCAATGACAACTATAGGGAAAACATAAACGATTTCACTACCTCTATTCGGTTGGTATGACTGATTGGAAATCCTTTGGGAAAATGATCTTCCCTCCTCTAATCGCTCCTCATACTTTTCAGCTGAATAGGATGAGAAGAATTGATATAGAAATGAACTTAATACAGACCCAATAACTGTTCCTGAAATACCTAACCAGGAGGTAAATAAAGCAACAATTCCGGAAATAAGTCCTGCCATTATGACATTAAAATGTTTTACCATATTATCACCGCCTTAATAGTTAATATACATTTTTTCATATAAAATCTTCAGTTATAATTAATTCAGATATAAAATAATTCACTCATTGTTGATAATTATTTTATTACATGATTTAAGAAATGAATTTTTTCAAAAACTCTTTGCAAATAAATATAATACATCATAGTATTTAAATTAAACCCTTGATTATTCGCAAAAATACTAACAAATACAGATACATCAAACTGACATACCTCAAATTATTAAAAAGCTATTAATTAAATAGCAAATAGCCATCAATATTTAAAAGCTATTAATCAAAGAGAAAATAACTACAAATGTTTAAAAAAAAAAGAAAAAACAATCAAAAGATTGAAAAAAAAATAAAAAAATAAAAAACTAATTATAAATAATTAGAAAAAGAGCCTTAGGGGGGATTCGAACCCCCGACTTCTACCTTACCAAGGT
>CAMODR010000072.1 GCA_946611495.1 uncultured Methanobrevibacter sp.
TATTTCTTAAAATTCTTTTTACTCATTTTTGCTCTTTTTATTCTTTTATCCAAAAAACTTATTAAATAATAATGTTTATATATAATTGTTGATATTATGGGAAAGATATTAAAAATTATACTTGTTATTTTTATTGTAATTTTATTTGCAGTTTTAGGTCTTTTCATTTATTCTGAAGGTCATTCTGAAGTGATTGGTGAAAATGATTTAGGATCTGTAACTAAGGTTACATATGGTCACTCTTCGAATCCTAGTGTAGAAATTGGAATCGTTTCTGGAATGCATTCAAGGGAGTTAAATCATAAGTTTGTATTGCCTCTTGTATCAAGAGTGTTTGCATTCTTCAATCCTGATGTTCGGATTGTCAATTATGTGGTTAATGTAACGGATCATCCTGAAGACTTTTATATAGGTCGTGCCAATGGTGAATCATTAGTTCATGATTATGTTGTAAAAGATGTGGCAAAGGAAGATTTGGACCTTGTAATCATTGGTCATGACCATGAGCCTACTTATGGTGAGGACTATTATGTAGCTACTCCAACTATGGATAATGCATCTGTTAAATTGGCTAGCAAAGTTACAAAAGACATTGGTTTTAATTATTATAAGAGAAATGCATCTCAGCCAACACAAAGTACATCTATTGCTAATGTAGACAATCCTATTGTAGAAACTGGAACAAGAGTATTTGTTTATGAAATTCCTGAAGTTGATGGAAAGGTAAATGCATTTAAACGCTCTTATGATCTTGTTACTGCTTCTTTTAATAGATTAAATGCATAATTTATCTTTTTTTTATTTTTCACTTTTTTTATTTTTTCTTTTTTTAATTATTTTTATTTGTTTTCCAATGATTTTTATTATTTTTTTATTAACTAGGCAATGATTTTTTTAATTTAAAAAAATATGAATAAACCAATTATTTTATTAAAAATAATTAGATATATAAACAATTAAATATAAATTTTAATTTAGTATAGATTTATATTGGCTATGTCAATTATTATTTTAAATAATTTTTATATTATAATTAATTTATTGAGGCAAATGATGGAATCAGAGATTGTAAATTTATTGATTTCCCTTTTAGGTGCAGTTTATTTCATGTTGCCTGCTTATGTGGCTAATTTAAGTGGGCTTGCATTTGGAGGAGGAACTCCAATAGATGGTGGAAAGGATTTCCATGATGGCAGTAGACTCATTGGAAATGGTGTAACTTGGAGAGGATTTAAGAATGGAACTATTCTTGGTACTCTTGTTGGTGGTCTTTTAGGCCTTATTGGAATGTTCTGTGGTGATTTAAGCGCATTAACTGGAGGAATCATTAATCTTCATGTATATGGAAGTATTTTTGCAGGATTAATACTTGGTTTCCTAATGGCATTCGGAGCATTATTCGGTGATGCTGTTGGAAGTTTCCTAAAAAGAAGGCTGGGTCTTCAAAGTGGGGAGCCTGCTCCTATAATGGATCAATTAGACTTTGTTATTGGTGCACTTATCTTAAGCATTTTAGTTGTTAGGATAAGCTGGAATCTATTCATTATGGTTTGTTTAATCAGTATCATTCTTCATGTGGCTTCTAATTCCATTGCATATTTGCTTGGAATTAAGGATGTTTGGTATTAATCTCAAGCTTTTTTGGCCTGCGGCCAAAAAACCTTGACCAAAATTTTTTTACTATTTTTTCTAAAACATCCCTTTACATATAGCTATTTTTTAAAAAGAGCATTTGATTTATCTATTTTTTAAAATGAGTCTTATTTTTATACATTTTTTTTAAAAAGAGCATTTATTTTTTTATTTTTAAAAAAAGAGTTTTATAATCTTAAATTGGTTAATTTAATCTTTAATTATTATTCATTTTCTTCATCAAACTCTTCATCATCTTCATACTCGATAATGTCATCATCACCAAAGATATCTACCAATGGTTTTTGCTCATCTGTTTTTATGATTGGAGTCTCTTCTCTTTTTTTGCCTTTATCGTCTCGTTTTTTAAATCTCCAATGGTATTCTTTTAGTTCTTTCTCGCCTACTCCATATTTATGGGCAACATAACGAATTCCATGTTCTTCTACTTCTTTTTTAACGTCTTCAGGGTCATTGAACTCAATTGGCTCAATGCTTTCGTAATATTCAAGAACAGTTAAGATTTTATTGTTTGGTATATTGTTTGATTTGATCCAATCGCTTAGCTTCATACTTATCCCAATTTAAGATTTTTAAAATAATTTCTATTTTAAGAAATGATTATTTAATTTCTCTTTAAGTGAGCACAAAGAGAAAAATTGATAATATTTCATGATTATTTATATTTTATCTGTTTTTTATATATTTCTATAATTTCTTTTGGTTTTTTGATTAAATTAGCGTTCTATTTTATTCATTATTCCGATATTTTTTAACTTTTGTTTTATAATACAATTGATATGGTTTATTTCAGACATATCTTTATATTTTAGGTTTTCTTTAGTTTTCTCTATATCTTTTCTATAATCTGCCTCATATCCTATGATTTATACCATTAATTTAAATAGGATAAAAAGTAATAATTATATTAGTATATTTTATATTAACTATAAATATAATGAAAAATATATAATAAATGATTATTATTACAATTGTAATATTTTTTCAAGCTTATATTTTTAATTTAAGTTATTATTAGTGTTTTAAATACTAGTGTTTTAATAGAAATTGGTGATTAATTATGTTTATTAAAAATACAACAAGTTTATGTCCTCACTGTCTTAAACCTTTAGAAGCAGAGGTTTACGAAGAGGATGGAAGAGTCTGGATTAAAAAAGAATGTCCAGAACATGGAGAGTTTGTTAATACTTATTGGAGTGATGCAGAATTATATGGTAGAGTTGACCAATATGATTCCATTACTCAAGATTTAGAAAACCCTATGGTAAATAAAGTTGCTAAATGTCCGCAAAACTGTGGTATATGTTCAGAACATGAATCTTACACTGTTTTAGGTTTAATTGATGTTACCAACAGATGCAATCTAAAATGTCCTATCTGTTTTGCAAATGCAGCAACCTCTAAAAAATTATTCGAACCAAGCCAAGACGAAATTCGTCAAATGCTTAGAAACTTAAGAAATGAAAAGCCTGTTCCAACTCCAGCTATTCAATATGCTGGTGGAGAGCCTACTGTTAGGAAAGATTTGCCTGATTTAATTAGAATGGCTAAGGAAGAAGGTTTCTCTCATACTCAAATTGCAACTAACGGTATTAGAATTGCTAAAAAAGAAGGTTATGCTAAAGAATTAAAAGAAGCAGGTTTAAACACTGTATACTTACAATTTGATGGTGTAACTGAAGAGCCTTATCTTGTTGCAAGAAACAAAAACTTATTGGATGTTAAGAAAGAGGCTATTGAAAAATGTAGGGAAGCAGGTTTAGGTATTGTTTTAGTACCTACTGTTGTAAAAGGTGTAAATGACCAACAAGTTGGAGACATCATAAGATTTGCAATAGAAAACATCGATATCGTTCACGGTGTAAACTTCCAGCCTGTTGCATTTGCTGGAAGAACTCCTGCAGATCAAGTTGAAGAGCAAAGAATCACAATCCCTGACTTCTTGAAATTAGTAGATGAACAGACTGAAGGTCAAATATCTAAGGATGATTTCTATTCCGCTACTTCTGTTCAACCAGTATCCTCATTCATTGGTGCATTAAGAAATGAAGAACCTCCAGTGACCTTAAACTGTCACCAACACTGTGGTTCAGCAACCTATATCTTTATGGATAACGATAAAATCATTCCTATTACCAGATTCATTGATGTTGATAAATTCTTAGCATTCTTAAATAAATATACTGAAAAAATAGAAAATGGCAGTTTTGCTATTAAACCAAGAATCTTAGCAAGCGCTGCTAAAAACCTTCCAAAGATCATTAATGATGATGAAGCGCCTTCTGGCTTAGATATGAAAAACATTTTGTTAGATATCTTTAAGACCCAATCTTATGAAGCTTTAGGTGAATTCCACGTTAACTCTTTACTTGTATCCTGTATGCACTTTATGGATCCATTTAACTTTGATACTGACAGAGTTAAAGACTGTGTTATTCACTATGCAGTTCCAGATGGAAGAGTCATTCCATTCTGTACCATGAATGCTATCTACAGACAAGGTGTAGAAGATGAATTTTCAGTTCCATTAAATCAGAAAATGACTGAATTTAATGATAAGACTGGAGAGGAAGAAGAAGACGATTAATTCAAGCTTTTTTGGCCTGCGGCCAAAAAACCTTGACCAAAATTTTTATCTCTTGTTGTATTTTATAAACTTTTCTTCTACTTCGCTTTTTACTTTTTTTAGATTTTTATTTTCTTTACTTTTTTACTTTTTTTAGATTTTTATTTTCTTTACTTTTTTACTTTTTTATATTCAAAATTTTTTCTTATTGTGAATAATCTTATTTTTGCTATTTAAAATTAAAATTAACCTAATTATTTATTGCCTTATTAGTAAAGAATATTACAATAACTATATATACTTATTTTAATAAATTATTAATGAACATTTAAAATTATTAAGCATTATTTAGTATTTGTTTAATATTATACTAATGAATTTAAGTTTTTAGGTAAATGTTTGATATAAAATTTTTAAATTTTTGAAAAATATTTCTTAAAAATATTTAAATAAAAATTATTTTTTTCATTTGATTAATTGATTAACCTTGGTTGATTAACTAAGGAGTAATTGTTAATTTATTAAAATTTAAAGAGATGGTAGTGAAAATATGATTATTAGAGCACCTTCAAGACTCCATATGTCTCTAATTGATTTAAATGGGTCTTATAAGAGAATTGATGGTGGTATAGGTCTTGCACTTAGTGATCCTCAATTTGTATTAGAAAGTGAAGAAACAAATGAAAAAGGATTTACTTTAGAATTTGCTGATTCTGTTTCTGATGATTCAAAAGAAGAATGTATGGAAAAGATTCCTAATGCTGCTGAAAAGATTGCAGAGGCATGCAATATTGAATCTGGATTCCATTTTAAAGTTTTAGAAGCTTATCCTCCACACTCTGGATTAGGTTCTGGAACTCAAATAGCAGTTTGTACTGCTCATTTAATGACTGAAACCATGGGTCTTAAATTTTCAAGCAGAGAATTAAGTACTATGGTTGGAAGAGGTGGAACCTCTGGTATTGGAACTTTTGCACACGATTTAGGTGGTTTTATTGTTGATGGTGGACATAGCTTAGATGAAAAACCTGGATTTTTACCATCTTCCGCTTCCAAGGCAAAGCCAGCTCAATTGATTGCAAGATATGAGTTTCCTGAAGAATGGAATATCTTATTAGCTATTCCTGAAGTTACACATCACGTCCATGACCAACAGGAAGTCAATGTTTTCCAAACTTATTGTCCTATTCCAAAAACTGAAGTGGAACAAGTTTCCCATTTGATCTTAATGAATTTAATTCCATTTTTACTTGAAAAAGATATTAAGAACTTTGGTTGGGCAATTAAGGAACTTCAAAAAGTTGGATTCAATAAGCTTGAACACAGTTTGGATGACAGCTTCTTGCCTATTATGAGTGCAATTGATGATGCAGGAGCTTATGGAACAGGTATCAGTTCATTTGGCCCTACATTATACACAGTCTTTGATGATGAAAATAAGGACATTGTCAATGCTGCAGCTGAAATTGTAGGCGAAGACCGTGTAAAAGTTGTCAAAGCTCAAAACCATGGTTATGTTTTAGAAAAATAATTATTCTTATTTGATTAGAAAAAATAATGTTGGCAATATCTTATCAGATGTTAATATGTATTTTTTCTAATAATTTTCTATTTCTATGAATTTTTTTATTAAATTTTATAAAAGTAGTGAATACTATGTCAGATATTAAAGGTAAAGTATGGAATTTTGGAGATAATATTGACACTGATGTTATTATTCCAGGCAGATATTTAAGAACATTTAATCCTCAAGACCTTGCTCTTCATGTTCTCGAAGGGGAAAGGGCAGATTTTACTGCAAATGTTGAAAAGGGTGACATTATTCTTGCAGGTGAAAACTTCGGTTGCGGTTCATCACGTGAACAGGCTCCAGTAGCTATTAAGGCTGCAGGAGTTGATGCAATCATTGCAAAATCATTTGCACGTATCTTCTATAGGAATGCTATCAACATTGGTCTTCCAGTAGTAGTTGCAGATATTGATGCAGATGATGGCGATGTTGTTTCAGTTGACTTGGAAGAGGGAATAATCATTAATGAAACTAAAAATACCCAAGTTGAATTCCAAGCTTTTAAAGAATTTATGGTAAATATATTGTCTGATGGTGGTCTAGTTAATCATTATCTTAAAAGTAAAGAATAAGTTTGATTAAATTGATTTTATGATTAATTTAATTGATTTATTTTATGTTACTTTTATTTTAATTGATAATTGCTTAAATTTAGATAGGTCATTTTGATAATTATTTTTTTATTTTTTATTTTTTCATAATTTTTATTTTTTTCTTATTGTTTTAGTCTTTTTAAACAATAAGTTTATTATATAGTT
>CAMODR010000073.1 GCA_946611495.1 uncultured Methanobrevibacter sp.
CCAACCAGTGATAAAAATTTTGGTCCAGCTTTTGCTGGCCGAAGGCCAGTAAAAGGTGGCTAGAATTTTAACTCAAAGTCAGAAGGCTCTAAATCTAAGTCTTCGTCTTCGCCGATGACTCCTCTTTCTCTTAAGATTTGTCTAGCGAGTAACCAGTAAATTAAAGCGATAGCTTTTCTACCTTTGTTGTTGGAAGGTACACAGATATCTACATTAGCAAGTAAGTTTTCAGTATCACATAAACCTACTACTGGAATACCGTTTTGTTTGGATTCTAAGATAGCTTGAGCATCTGATCTTGGGTCAGTTACAACGATTACTTTAGGTTCGATGAATTTAGCGTATCTAGGGTTGGTTAAGGTACCTGGGATGAATCTTCCAGGAATGGTTTTACAACCAGTGATTTCACCGAATTTTTTAACAGGAGCTTGACCGTATTGACGGGTAGCTACTACTAAAATGTCATCAGGGTCGTATTTTGCTAAGAATTTAGCAACTGCTCTTAATCTTTCATCTGTTTTGCGAACATCTAAAACGTATAAACCATCAGATCTTACACGGAAGATGTATTTTTCCATATCGTGAGTTTTTTGTTGGGTACCAATGTGTAACCCAGCAGCTAAGTAGTTATCTAAAGGGATTAATAAATCTGACACTATATCACCTATATAATAAAATTTTCTCTCTAATAAATTACAAATATTTTATAAAAATGCTCTTTAAAAATTATTTAAAGGGTCTTTAAAAATTATTTAAATGCTCTTTATAAATGCTTTTATAATAAATTAAATTATAATTAACTTGTTTTTTAAAAAAATATAAAAATAGAATTCTATTTAATCCAAGGATTAATGAACTCTATTTAAACAATAAATCTATTCGTCTTTAATTGTAATACATTCGTTAGGGCACATGTCGACACAAACTTCACATAAAGTACATTCGTCTTCATGATCAGTTACAATTTTGTCTCCGTCTAAGGAAAAGATTTCCATAGGACACATGTCTACACATTCACCACAGTCTGCATTTTCACATTTACTTGCATCAATTATTACAGTTGACATTTTTACACCATTTTCTTCTTTTTATTAATTATAATTTAATTAATAAACTTGACATTAATATACCTAAATACATTAAATGTTATAGCCTATTAATAAATTACCTATTTTAACTTAAAAATAAACTATATCTTATTACTTAGGTCCAATTAAGTAATATTACTTTTAGTTTATTTTTTGAGTTAATAAACTTAACTATTTTTTTATTAGCCTAAATTTCTTTATGCCAATAGAATACAGTCCATAATTGTAAGAAATCGCTAAAAAGCTTACAATTACAATATAATGAATTTAAATAAATTTTATTATAAAACTTTATAATAATAAATAATTAAATTATCATGAATTTTGAATTTATTAAAATCTTAACTTTATTGAATAAATCTTTCACTTATCAAATCATAGATTCGATAAATCTAAACAAAATATCAAATCATATCAATTATATCGGATTATATCAAATCATTCATACGAGGATTTGATAGTTCCTCTTCGATTCTAATAAGCTCATTTAATTTTGCTATTCTTTCTCCACCAATTGCACCGGTCTTAATCAAAGGAGCACCGAATGCCACTGCCAAATGAGCAATGGTTTCATCACAGGTTTCTCCAGACCTATGAGATACAACAGGAAGAATATTATTTTCTTTAGCTAATTTTACTGTTTTATAAGTTTCAGTGAGAGAGCCTATTTGGTTAGGTTTGATTATAATGGCATTTGCAGCCTTTTGTTTGATTCCCTCTTCAAGGATATTGGAATTGGTTACAAACAAGTCATCACCGCAGATTAGGCATTTATTTCCCACTTTTGCAGTGAGCTCGGAAAATCCTTCGAAATCCTTTTCATCAAATGGATCTTCAACATAGAACATGTTATAAGTTTCAATCAAGTCCTTTACATATTCAACTTGCTCGCCTACGTCCCTTTCAATATTGTCTTGGCCATAGACATACTTTTCCTTTTCACTATCCCAAAATTCAGAGGAAGCCATATCTAAACCAGGTCTGATTAAAATACCAAGTTCATCTCCAACTTCTTCACATGCTTGGGCTTGGATTTCCAATGCTTGATCATTAGTTATATTAGGAATCCAACCGCCTTCATCTCCTTTTCCACCAGTAAAATTAGGGTCTTTTTTAGAGATAAGTTCCTTTAATCTTTTATGAACAGCAACATTTGCAAATACAGCTTCAGCCACATCATTAGCACCTACAGGAACAACCAGAAACTCTTGTATGTCTGGTGCATTAGGACCTGCATGAGCCCCACCGTTCATCATATTGCCTAATGGATAAGGCATTTCCTGAACGAAATTGCCTCCTAAGAAATTATAGAGAGGCAAACCATAGGACATGGCAGCCGCTTTAGCTGCAGCCATGGAAACAGCCACAGTTGTATTTCCACCAATAGCAGACATGTTATCTGTTCCATCGATTTCCTTAAGAACTTCATCAATATCTTCTATATCTTCAGCAGCTATTCCAATAAGTTCAGAGGAAATTAAGTCTTCAACTTCGCTAATTACCTGGTCAACTCCTCCTTCTGGAAAAGATACGACTTCTCTTGAACCTGTACTTGCACCGCTTGGAGCAGCAGCTCTTCCAAATCCATTCCAAGTAATTATATCCACTTCTACAGTGGGATTTCCTCTACTATCCAAGATCTTTCTAACACGAACATCTTCGATTACACTATCCAAAATAACACCTCTTAAAGGTTAATTAAAGTGTATCTAAATTTTTTATATGCATAACCTTCAAAAGATTATATTTAAGACGTGATTTTCAAACTGGGCATTATTAATTCAATTATAAGACAAACATATTGCTATATCAATTTTACAGCAAATTGCCTATTTATAATATTAATTATACTAATATATCTCTAATTTCTAATCCAATTATCAGACATAATTTTAGTTAAATCATCAATTCCTAATTTAAACTAATATTAATTGATAATTAAATCAAATTATTAAATTAATTAAATTAATAAATTAATTTTACCTGCCAATTCAAAAAATCTCTCGAATTCGTCTTACCATAAAATCTATAATGGATTAAATATAATCATAAAAAAACTAGAAGGTTGATTTATAGATTGCATATGATATTCTTAATTTAAGAAATAATAAATAAATTTTAAATGAATTTAATGAATGAATAAATTAAATAATTTAAATAATTTATTTATACTATTATTAAGTTTCTTATTATTTAAATACTTAATTGTGAATTTATGTTTTTTAGCAATAAATATTGCCTAAATAAACATTTAGCAATTTAAAGTTCTGCTAAAACTTCTCTTTTTTATAAAAAGATATGATAAAAAAGAATAAAGATTAAAGAATAATAAATTATTCTTTTGGTCTAACATCTAAAGGCATAATGCCTAATTCAAGTTCCTTAGTAGCTATATCAATAGGATCAAGAGATTTAGCATTTTTGATAAACTTCTTAAGTTCATCATTTTCCATAGGTTGAGCGCCCATAGAAAGTTGAATTGCCCTTGCACCTAAGATTCTTGCCTTTTCAAATCTTGTTAATTTTTTTTGATTTTCAGAACTTGCTGATTTTTTTGTAGTACTTTTTTTTGCAGCCATTATTTAACTCCTAATTATTTAAAAAATAATTAATAGCATAATAATAAGCTATTAATAAAATTTAATAGCCATTTAATTTCTCATGATTAAGGATATTTTAAGAAATAAATAAAATACAACTTAATTCTCTAATTAAGGAGATATTTTAAGAAATAACTAAAATACAACTTAATTCTCTAATTAAGGATATTTTATGAAATGATAAAATAAAATCTTAATCATCTGTTTGAATAATCAAATACTAAATAAAAAATTAAAAAAATATTAAAAGGATTGATTATTCCCAAGTTTCAACATGAGAAATTAACATTCTTCTACAACAATATCTAGTAATACCCATATCATCTAAAATATCTTTTGAATCTTCACCATCAGCTAATCTGCTGTTATATTCATCAAAATATGCAGAAACGGGTTTTCCACAACTTATACATCGTATAGGTATCATATAATCATCATTTCCTTTTTAATATAATCTTATTTTCATATGAAAATAATTTAATTTAATTTTACAGCTTAATTTAAAATGATCAATTGAGAAAAATAAATATTTTTATAAAAGGAATTTGCCGAAAAAGGAATTCATTAGAATAAAAATATTATTTTAATCCATTAATCCATAAATACAGAAATTGATTTTTGCAAATAAAATCAATGAGGGGGTTTTAATTAAATTAAAAGCCCAATGATTTTATGCAAAAATTTGCAATGATATGCAATTATCTGTAACTTTTTTGTTTACGAGCTCTAGCTCCAGGACCACCGTATTTCTTAGGTTCAGAACGTCTTGGGTCACCTACTAACATGGTTCTGTCGTATTGGGTATATACTTCTTTTAAGTCCATGTCTTGAGTCCATTGTACTAAACCTTTTGCAATTACCATACGTGCAGCTTCAGCTTGGCCCATAACTCCTCCACCATTAACTCTAATAGAGATGTCTACATTGTTTGCGACTTCTCCAGCTAATTCTAATGGTTCGGTTAATTTTAAACGTGCAAGTTCAGGAGAATAAAGTTCTAAAGGAACTTTATTAATTCTTACTTTACCGGTACCTTCTCTTACAGTACCTCTTGCAATAGCTGTTTTACGCTTACCGCTTGTATGAACAACTTTCATAACAATTACACTCCATCGTTAATAAATAATTCATAAATCTTAATTAGAATAATTCTAAACATCTAAATTAACACTAAATGAATGAGAATTGATAAAAATCAATAGATCTATTCAAATTTAGCACCTAAAAGTTTAGAGATTTCTCCTAATTCCATTCCTTTTTTAATGTTATTATATTCAGCTTCAGGCATGGTTATAAGTTCAGCATCAGCATACTCTTCAGGTACGCCTACAAATGCTTTGAATCCTTTAAAAGCATTTTTACCTTTTGCTTTTTTCATAGGTAACATACCTCTTACGGTTCTTCTGAATATATCTTCTGGTCTTCTTGGGTATTTAGGACCTAAGTCACGAGGGTTAGAGATACTTGCTCTGTCCACTCTTTGTTTGTACTTAGCGTAAGCCCAATCTTTATTACCAGTTAACATTATTTTTTCAGCGTTGAGAACTACAATCTCTTCGCCTTCAAGAAGATTCTTACTGACTACACTAGCAAGTCTTCCTAAAATATGTCCTTCACCGTTAATAATCATCATTTTAACACCATTCCCTAAGCTTATAACATAATCTTAACATTGCTACCTTTAGGATTGTTTTCTGCAAGTTCAGCAATGGAAATAGCTTCACAGTCTGCTTTTTCTAATTTTGCTAATGCGTTTTTAGTAAATCCTAATGCAGCGACAGTAACTTTATGATCTAATTTACCATCAGATAATACTTTACCTGGAATAACTACAGTTTCTCCTTCAGCAGTGTTTTTGTTAATATGAGAAAGACTTACTTCAGCTTGGTTTCTGCAAGGCTTCTCAAGTTTAATTGCTATATCTTTCCAAATAGCTACTCCTTCTTCATAAGATTGTTTTCTAAGATTTTTGATAAGTGCAATAAGGTTAGGATTAGTCTTTTTAATTTCTCTAGCCATTATTAGCTTCCTCCTTCACTAAATGTGATAAACTCGTCTGTTTTAGCTTCTAAAACATCACAAGCTTTTAATAAAACCTCTTTAGGAGGCATTGATCCATCAGTTTCAATTTTAAAAATAAAATCATTTTCACGATAGCCGACATTGATAAACTTAGATCCAGCTGCTTTTGCTGTTCTGACACATGCTTTGCATAATGAACAGTTTTCAATATCAATAACCTCAATCTTTCCATCTTCCTTATTAGCTTCCAATACGCCTCTTGGGCATGCTTCAGCCACTTGATAGACTACCTCTTCATCTTCATTAAAGGTTATGTCAGGATATTGCTTATAAGCGCAAACGGTTGTAGGAACCCATTTTGCATGTTCCTTACCTATACCTAATTTTGCTACAGCCTCTAAATCAACGTCTTGATCCTCTTTTAATTTTAAGAGAGGTATGGTATCGTATACTGGTTTAATCTTTGAGTCACCACAAGATTTTAAATCCCTTGAGTAAACTACTTTAGGTCCAGATTCTTTTAATGCAAAGGAAACACTACATTTTGGACAGTATTCTCCTTCTTCAGCATTACAGTCACAATCTTCAGGCATTACTAATCCTTCTATAGATTCTAAATCAGAGACTAAAGGAGTTAAACCTAATCTATGTGCTAATACCTCATCAAACATTGCAGAATCATTTTTAACAATGAATACATCTTCAATAGCTAATTTTGGAACTCTCATCATAGCTATTCTTCTGATTGCATTAACAAAAGGTACTTCTGCATCACGGACTATGAAAACCATTGAATTTTCATCTTGCTTTTTGACATCAATTTCCATATTAAAC
>CAMODR010000074.1 GCA_946611495.1 uncultured Methanobrevibacter sp.
AAAAAACCTACAAAACCATAAAAATACTTTTTTTAAATATTGAATTTTTATTTACTCCTAATAAACCCTAAAGAGATTGAAATAAATATTTTAAAAATTAAATTAACCTTATTAACAAATAATATATTTAAGTAATTACATATATGTTAAAGGAACTAAAATATTCATATCAATGATATTAATATTTGAACAATATTTTGGGGTGAAAATATGAAGATGAAAAAGAAATGCCTATGCATTCTAATCATTTTGTTTGTTAGCATGATTTCTATTTCAATAGTCAGTGCTGCAGATTCCTCTGCAGGCGATAATAATATCAGTGCAGACAACCAGGACATTAACTTGGAAAAATCATCTGATAAGGATATCTTAAGCGCCAATGACCTTGAAGCTGAAAAATTAGAAAAAACTAATGAAAAATCAGCTAGCAATACAAATGAAACTAAAAAGCTGAGTAAATCCAATACGCTAAGCAATTCTGCTGCTAATGCAAGTCCAACAGTAAGTGCAAAAGCAAAGACTGGAAAAGTAGCAGATAAAAATGCCTTTAAAACCATTGGAAGAAACAGCAAAGATAAAGTAACTGTTAAAAAAATCCAAAAAGCCTTAAAAAAGAACGGATATTACATTAGATATAAAGGACATTACTTAAAAGTAGACGGTTGGTATGGTCCTTGCACTGAAAGATCAGTAAAACAATTCCAAAAGGCTAAAGGATTAAAAGTTACTGGAAAAGTAGACTACAAAACTGCAGTAAAACTTAAAATTATCAATGACAAATATAATTGTAAAATTTTATTAGACAATACTAAAACTTTTAAAGGAGAATATAACTCTGGAAAAGCTTTTAATATAAAAGTCATCAATAAAACTAATGGAAAAGCAATAAAACTCACAAAAGTTCGTGTTGATGTATTTAAGAATGGAAAAATAGTCAAAAATGCAAAATATTACAATTATTATTATGTCGGAGAAGAATTTGGTGCAGACATTACACCGGACCATTTAAAGGTGGGAAGCTATAAAATAAAAATAAGTTCTGCAGACAAAAAAGTAAAAGCAGAGCCTGTTACAAAAAACATAAAAATTGCAAAAACCTCCATTAAACTGCAAGCAAAAAAAGCTAGCATAAGCAGCAATGATACTATACAGTTAAAAGCTGTTTTGAAATTCAAGAATAATGAAAAAGTCAATGAAGGTAAAGTTAAGTTTACCATAGACGGCAAATCATATACTGCAAATGTTAAAAATGGAGTTGCAACTAAAAACATAAAAGTAAAGGATCTTAAGAGCAAACAATATCAAGTAAAATTCTTAGGAAACAAAAACATTTATGTTAAGTCTACTACTGGAATAATAGGATAAATATGTTTAAATCACAAATCCTTTTATTCTATCTTTTTTTAAAGTACACAAAAACAAACTTTTTCTTTTATTCTTTTAAATAATTTTTTTAACTATTTTTTCTATTTTTGATATCTTCTTTTTGTCTCCTTTCTTTTTTCTATTTTTGATATCTTCTTTTTTAAAATTATCTTAAAAAAGATAAAGTATATATTAAAGGTTATGAATATATATTCATAATATTATTTATAGAAATAATAAAAACAAAATAGGGGAGAATTAATGGTTAGGCCAAAAATTGAAAGGAGAATAGTTAAAAAACCTGAAGAGTATTGCCTAATTCATGGAGATATCTCTCTTGAACAAGACCAAGAGACAATAAGAATGAATCTTGATGAATTTGAAGCAATAAGATTAGGTGATTACCATAACATAAAGCAAAAAGAAGCCGCTGAACTTATGGGCATATCACAACCTACTTTCCACAGGATAATTAATTCTGCAAGAAAAAAGACTGCACAATCATTAATTGAAGGTAAGCAAATTGAAATAAACAATGAAAATTTCAATGGTGAAAATAAAGTTTACCTTTGCAAATCTTGCGGATTTCAATGGAATAATCCAAAAAAGGAATATAAATTCTGTCCAGACTGCAAATCTGAAAATATTGAAATAATTAACAATGACATAAACAAAAGCAATCCAAATAAAAAGAATCCATTAAAGGATTCAAGCTACAATTCTGGAGAAGAGGAATTTCCTTTAAATAAACGAAAGTCCTATGGAGGACCTGGAAGTGGTAGAGGACCTTCAAAATCATGCAAATGTCCAAACTGTGGATATGAATCTCCTAAAATAAGAGGATTCCCATGCAGAAATAAGATATGCCCAGAATGTGGAGTTCCATTATGCGGATCAAAAAAATAAAAAATAAAAAATAAAAAATAAAAGTAATCTAATAGAATAAGAAAAGAAATGAAAAATAAAAAATAAAAGTAATTTAATAATACAAAACTGAAAAAAGTTATTATACATTAAAATAAATACAAAATTTATATTAATAATATTAACTATAAATATTAATGAATAAAATTATAATTTAATTTTATCTAAATTTTTAAAATATAATTTATAAAATTTATTTTTAAACAATTGAAATAATTATTTAAATTTAAATTATAATTAAAAATAAAATCGAAATTAAAATCATAATTACAACTATTATCAAAACTAAAAGGTGGACTTATGTCTTTCATAACATTAAAAAATATTAATAAGTCATTTAACGGAGAACCAGTTCTCAAGGACATTAACTTAACTATAGAAGAAGGTTCTACTTTAGGTATTCTCGGTAGAAGTGGTAGTGGAAAATCTGTTTTAATTAACATGCTTAGAGGTACAAAAGAATATGCTCCAGATAGTGGAGAAGTAATCTTTGATATTGCAATATGTGAAAATGAGAAATGCTTGCATGTTGAGCCTGCTTCCAAGGCAGGAGGCAAATGTCCTGAATGTGGAGCAGAACTTAAACAAAAGGAAGTTGAGTTCTGGACTGCAGGAAGATTAGAAAAAGCAGCAATCAGAAGAAGAATTTCCATTATGCTTCAAAGAAACTTTGCATTATACGATGAACAAACTGTAATTGACAACGTATTGAATGCAATGGGTGATGAAGGAAGATACGAAGAGGAAAATATTTATAATGCTATTGATTTATTAGAAATGGTCCAAATGAGCCACAGAGTGACCCATATTGCTCGTGACTTAAGTGGAGGAGAAAAGCAAAGGGTAGTACTTGCAAGACAGCTTGCTAAGAATCCTATGTTATTCCTTGCAGACGAACCAACTGGTACATTAGACCCTCAAACAGCTGAAAAATTACACCAAACCTTAATTGAAGGTGTAAAAGAAGAGGGAATCAGTATGGTAATCACTTCCCACTGGCCAGAAGTTATGAACCAATTGGCAGATGATGTAATTTGGCTAGACAATGGGGAAATCATTGAGCATGGCCACCCTGATGTTGTAGTGGAAAAATTCCTTGAAACCGTTCCACAAGCTGAACATGTAGATAGAGTTGCACACGAAGAGCCTGAAATTAAAGTGGAAGACATTAAGAAACATTACTACTCAATTGAAAGAGGAGTGGTTAAGGCTGTAGACGGAGTTAGCTTAACCATTAACAATGGTGAAATCTATGGTATTGTAGGTCTTTCAGGTTCAGGTAAAACCACATTAACCAAAATGATGATGGGATTGACTGAACCAAGTAGCGGAGAGCTCAACATCAAATTAGGTGACGAATGGATTGATATGAAAAAGGCAGGCCCATTAAACAGAGGCCGTGTAACTCCATACTTAGGCTTGCTTCACCAAGAATATTCCCTTTACCCACACAGAGATGTTTTAGGAAACTTAACTGATGCTATTAGCTTAAACCTCCCTGCAGAATTTGCTAAAATCAAGGCAGCACACATTCTTGAAACTGTAGGATTTGAGAAGGACAAAGCTATGAGCATGTTAACCAAATGGCCTGATGAATTAAGTGGAGGGGAAAGACACAGAGTAGCTCTTGCACAAGTATTGATTAAGGAACCTAATATCGTTGTTTTAGACGAACCTACAGGTACTATGGATCCTGTCACAAGAGTTATTGTAACCAATTCCATCCTAAAGGCTAGAGATGAACTTGACCAAACATTCGTAATTATTTCTCACGATATGGACTTCGTTTTAGATGTTTGTGACAAAGCAAGCTTAATGAGAGGAGGTAAACTCCTAAGTACTGGAACTCCAGAAGAAATAGTTGCAGAATTAACTGGTGAAGAAAAAGAAGATATGTTAAAAGATCATTAATCTTCTTTTACTTTTTTATTATCTCATTTTTTATTTTTTAACTATTATTTACTCTTTTTTAACTATTTTTAACTACTTTATAACCACTTTTTTAATTAATTTATTTACTCTTTTTTAACTACTTCTTTTAATTAATTTATTTACTCTTTTTTAATATTTTAAACAAACCTACTATTTTTACCCCTTTAAAAAAATGTTTGAAATGAATAAAATTAATAAGGTTTATAAACATAAAAAAATAAAACTTATTATGTTATTAAAGTTTATATTAAATCTAATTAAATTTTAAAAAAATAATTTGATTATGATTCATAACTTATTTAATCAAAAATTAACTAAAAAATATTTATTAGATAAATTAAGAGTAATGGAGATATAAAATGGCATGGGAAAATGCACCGTCACATATATGCAGAGGAGGAGATGTAAGAGGTCTTGCATTTTGTTGTCCTCCAGTAAAGCCTTGCCCTATAATGAATGCATTAAGAGAAGTAGGCTTAACCCCTCAAGAATTTTTAGAAATTAAGCAAAAATTTGCAAAGGAAACCAGACTTGGAGAAGGACCAGCAACCTGTTTCGGTTCACTTGTATGGTGTTGTAAAACCTCAAAACCTTGTCCGTTAAGAGATATGACCTTAAACCAAATAGGAATGACCGAAGATGAATACATGAACCTTAAAAAACAACTTTCCGAAGAAATATTAAAAGCAGGAAATGTTCAAGGTTCTAACGATGATGCTGCAATGGCACTTGCTGAAACATTCAATATAAGTGTAGATGAAGCTAAAAAAACTCTTGAAGACTGTGACAATGATTTAAGAATGGCAGTCAAACTACTCAAACTAAAAGAATTAGAACAATAATTCTAATTCCATAATATTATTTATTTTTACAAAAAAGGCGATCATATGGGATTGACTTCCGTATTTCTTGAAGTGGAGAATAAAAACGTTTTCATTTTAGGCACAGGAGAAGTGGCTACAAGAAGAGCCAACCGATTTTTAGACAAGGGAGCCAATGTCATTTTAGCTGGAACAGATATGGCTGATGAACTAAAAGAAAAAGGAGCCATATTAAAACCATTAGAAAATCTTGAAGAATTGGTGGAATGGAGCGATATTGTCATTACTGCCAGTGGAGATGAAGAATTATCAAAATATATTGCATCCATAAGCAAAGACAAACTATTAAACAGATCCGAAAAGCCTGAAGAGGGCAACTTAATAGTTCCAACTAGTTTTTTAATAGATGATATAGAAATATCCATTTTTACAAATGGCAAAAGCCCTTTAATGGCTAAGGAACTTAGAAAAAGAATCCAAGCAACCATTAAAAAAGAAGATTTGCTTGAAATCAAACTTCAAGATTATACAAGAACACTATTAAAAGAAAAACTGGATAATCAAAAGGATAGAAAAGAAATTCTCTATAAAATTCTAAATGATTCTCAAATCCAGAACCTTTTAAAGAATGATAAGCTTGATGATGCAAAAAAGCTTGCAGACTCAATAATTAAAGACTTATAAAAGTAAATTTGAACTTGCATAAAAGTAAAATATGAGCATCACAGAAGTAACATATGAACATCACAATAAGTAACATATGAAATTAAAATAATTATTATATCATTAATATTGTATTTAAATCCAAATTAAGGAGATTATAAATTGATAATCAATATCCGTGTAGACCATACCATTGCAGACATAGAAACAATGGAAAAAGTATCAAAAGATTTAAAGGAACTATTTGCCCAATTAAAACAATTATTTGACATTAGGGAATACATTGAAATAAATACCTGTAACAGATACGAATATTTCATATACACAAACTACAGCGATGATGGGGAAGAGAAAGAACTCCTTAAAAACAATCAGGATAATATAATAATACAATATAATGATGATGCAATTCTCCACTTATTCAGAATGACTTCAGGCCTTGAATCAATGATTATTGGTGAAGACCAAATTTTAGGCCAAATCAAAGATGCAAGAGCCAAAAGCATTAAGGAAGATCATTGTGGAGAAAAATTAAACACTATTTTTACAAAAGCAATACATGTAGGCCAAGTCGTAAGGAATAAAACCAAAATTAATCAAGGTTCCATTTCCATAGGTTCTGCTGCAGTAGACCTTGCTGAAGAGAATCTTGGAGACTTGCAAGGAAAATGCGTTCTTGTAATTGGTGCAGGAAAAATGGGAACATTAGTTGCAAAGGCATTGGCTGAAAAAAACCTTAGAGCAATATTTGTAGCAAACAGAACATATTATAAGGCTGTCAGACTTGCAGAAGAGCTTGAAGGAGAAGCTATCCTATTTGATAAATTTGAAGA
>CAMODR010000075.1 GCA_946611495.1 uncultured Methanobrevibacter sp.
TTAATCTCTACATAAACTATATTATTAATGAAAATTATAGATATAAACTAATGTTTGGTAAAGATAATAAAGAGAACTCTAATGAAAAAGTGTTGTATGAAGGGCAACCAAATATAATAGTTTATTCAAAGGGTATTCTAATTGCAATGATTTTGCTCGGATTCCTATTTGTTCTATACTCTACAGGAATCCAATATATTGGAAATATGCAAGTCTATCTAATAGAATCAAGCAAAACTCCAATGACTCGCTATTTTGCAATTGCAGTCTTCATTCTAATAATGGTTGTTATTGCATATATCATATTCAAGATCCTTGCTTGGACTTCAATCAAATACACTATTACAGAAAGTAGGGTAATTGTTGAAAAAGGTCTTCTTCTAAGTAAAAAGAACTCAATGCCTTTTAATACTATTCAAGATGTAGGCCGTTCCCAAAGCATATTAGGAAAAGTATTCTCAGTGGGCACCATAACATTATACAGTGCCTATGATGGAAATGATTTGCAATTAAAAGACATTTCCAGTCCTAAAAAGGTTGAAAACTTGATATTTGAGAATATGAGGGGAACTCATTTAAGGTCACGCAATTTATATGATGATCCATATAATAATCCAGGCAACTATAATGGGCCTAATATGGCAGGAGCAGGTTTCGGTGGCGGATATTCTGATTCTTACTCTGGAAATGATTTCAAGCCAATAAGACCTAATTCTGATGAAAAGCCTCATTATAATCGTATGGAAGATTTAGATGATCTTGAATTAGTGGATGTAAAGGAACGTAAAAGGAATCTTAGGGAAATAAGACGTAAAGCTAGAGAGTCTAGAAATAATAATTATAATAATCAGCCTATTGATGGTCCTAGCCAATACAATAGAAACCAATATGGCGCTCCAAACAATCAATATGGCAGAGACCAAT
Organism: uncultured Methanobrevibacter sp.; assembly: GCA_946611495.1. Lineage (GTDB taxonomy): Archaea > Methanobacteriota > Methanobacteria > Methanobacteriales > Methanobacteriaceae > Methanobrevibacter. Next base: position 925 of record CAMODR010000075.1, read on the forward strand.
ATGGCGCTCCAAATAGTCAGTATGATAGAGGCCAATATGGCAGGTCAAATAGTCAGTATGATAGAGGCCAATATGGTGCTCCAAGTGGCCAATATAATAGAAAATCTAATTATAATAATTCTAATGATTATAATAGGCCTTATGATAATGATTTTGATGATTATAACAATCAATCTTATGAAAATAATTATCAAGGCTCAAGAAACCAATATCGTGGTAAATCAAGAAATCATAAACCAAGAAACAATTATCAAGGTTCAGGAGACCAATATTCTGATAGGTCTAGAGATGCTTATCAAGGTTCTCCTCGCCAATATAGAGATGATTCAAGAGATTACTCTCAAGGAAATCCACGTAACTCAGAGACTATTAGGGAATCATATCAAAGGAATCCAAATAAATACTTTGCTAAAAACTACGAAAAGTTCCATGAGGATAATTTGAAGTCTCAAAGTCAAGAAAGAGACTCAGTTCGTTTTGAAGATGATATTTCTCCTTTCGAATCCAGAAATAAACGCAGTAATTATCAGGATTATGAAGATAATTATGTCTCTGATGAAGAGTTTGACAGCACTATCAATCAAGCAATGCAAAATATTGGAGATAATATTAGATTTGAACCTTCTCAAAATGAAAATAACATTAAGAGAGTTAAAGTAATTAGAAAATCCGATTTGGAAGACTCTAGCAGACATTCCAGGGATGATTCTAACAGGTATAGGGAAGACTCTAGCAGACATTCCAGGGATGATTCTAACAGGTATAGGGAAGACTCTAACCGATATTATGATGATCGTGATTTGAATGATTCAAGACCTAAATCAAATAGAAATTCTAATGCTTATGGTTCTAAATCCAGAATAGATAGAGCTTTCGATGATTTTAATTCTAATGATTATCCTAAAAATTATCCTAATGAATATGATGATCAATATTATCATGATGACCTTAGTAGGTCCAGTTATGATTATGATGATTCTTATCCGCAATCAAATAATCAACCTGTAAGGTTAAATAAGCAAGATTATAGGGAAGATAATTATAATTCCAAGAAATCTAGATTTAATAGAAACAGGAATAGAAAAAATAAGAATTATAATAATCAGAATTATAATCAGAATAATTACAATAATCAAAATAGGTATGATAGTTCAAATGACTATCAAAATTCTTATAATCAAAGGGAAAATAATTCAAATCATTATGGGGAATCAGATAAAAAAGATAAAAAGGATAAAAATACTGAAAAAGACGAAAACGATTTATTTGCAAAACATTCAAGAAAATTTAAAAGGTCCTGATTATTATTTTTTCTAATAGTGATTTGTGATGATATTTTCTTTTTTAATTGATAATGTTTTCTTTATTTTAATTAAAGTAATCTGTTTTTTATTTTAGTTAAAATAATCATTTTCTTTTTTTATTGGAATTATTTTATGGCTTATTGGTTCAGATAAATTTTATTGACTTCGAACTTTTTAAATAAATGAAGGTAAAGCATGAGTTTCGATTATGATGTTACAATTATTGGTGCAGGTCCCATAGGATCATCCTTAGCCTATGAGCTTGCTCAAGAAGGATTGAATGTTTCTTTAATAGATAAGAAGAAACTTGTAGGTTTGCCTTTACAATGTGCAGGCATTGTCAATAAAAGAATTTCTGACTTGATTGATTTGCCTAATGATTTAATATTAAACGAGGCGAGAGGCGCATTCTTGCATAGCAGAAATCATTCCTTAACAGTCTCAAAGGAAGAGACTCAAGCATATGTTGTTGATAGGGTTGCATTAGATCAATTCTTATTTAATCGTGCAGATGAATATGCTGATACATTCTTATCCTCAAAGGTCATTGATATTGATTCAAAACAGGGGATAGTAGAATTCAAATCTGATTCTAAAATAAAAAAGATACGGTCCAAGCTTATTGTAGGTGCTGATGGTCCATTATCTCTTTGTTCATCAAAAATTAATGATGAGTTTAATTATTATTCAGCCAGTCAATATCTTGTAAAAGTCGATAATATTGATGATATGAATTTTGTTGATTTATATGCAAGTGGCAAGCTGTTTCCTGGATTCATATGGGCTATTCCAGTTTATAAGAATATCTTTAGAATAGGATTGTTCTCTAATGATGATTATAAAAGTCAATCTCAAATATTGGATGAGTTTTTAGAGAATGATTTTAAGTATGATGATTATGAGGTTTTAGAAAAATATAAGGGCAAAATACCTATTTATGATAAAGAAAATAAACTATTTGAGGATAGGCTTCTTTTAATAGGAGATTCTGCTTGCCAAGTTAAGCCAACAACTGGTGGCGGTCTTTTAATTGGATTGGAATCTGTTCAATTTGCTAAAGATGCCATTCTAAATAGCATCAATGATATAGACTTTGATAGAGACTTAAATGATGTTCATGAATTGGATAGGCTTTTATATGATGTGTCCGATTCTTTGATTCAGTATAAAAAAGATTTTGAGGATAGGTTTTTAAAGGAATTTGATTATCAGTTTAAGGTTCAAAAGACATTATGCACTTTATCTGATGATGATTTGGATTATTTCTTTATAAAACTTAAGGAAAAGGATGCTGATAAGTTAATTTCTGAATATGGGGATATGGATAATCAATCCAAACTTGTTAAGGAGTTTTTAAAAAGAGGCCTGATAATAGCATTGCTTCCAAAGATTCATAAGAAGGAATTGGCTAAGATTTGGTTATTATAAGATTCTTAATTTTTGAAATTGGGATATTTGAAATGAGTGTTGGAATATAAGAAGTTAAGAGTATTTTTAGTTAATTATTAATTAAATTGTTTTATTTAATTTTATTTTGTTATTTTATTAATTTAGGAGATAGAAAATGGATTTATTATTAATCTTATCACAAGAGCATGATAAGTTGCCGTTGGCAGAGTTAAGGGCTGTTTTAGAAACAGAAGAAATAGAAACAGAACTTGAAATAGTTTGTCCTGGCTTGGTTTTATTAAGAGAACTTGATGAAGATGTTTTTGATGATTATTATAGGCTGCTTGTTAGAAGATTAGGATATACTCATGAAGTTCATAGACTAATCGACACTATAGATTATGATGACTTGGAAGAGGGTGTAAAATCTGTTGATTGGAGTGAATTCATTGATGAAAACTTTGCCGTTAGGGTTAAAAGGTTCCATTCAGATATAGATACAGTGGCTACTGAGAGAAGAATTGGCGGTTTGATTTTAAACAATACTGATGATATTTCTGTAAACTTGTCTGAGCCTAAGTCTTTTATCAGAGTTGTAGCCTATAAGAATAATATTTATTTGTGTTATGGAAAATATCAATTAAACAAAAAGTATTTTGAAGAGATGAAGCCTCATAAAAGGCCATTCTTCCACCCAGGCTGTATGAGTCCTAAATTGGCACGATGCATGGTTAACTTATCAAGGGTGAAAGAGGGTGATTTGGTCCTTGATCCTTTCTGTGGAACTGGAGGAATCCTTATTGAAGCAGGTCTTATAGGCGCTAAGGTTGTTGGCTGTGATATAGATTGGAGAATGAAAAACGGAACTGCAACTAACTTAGAATATGCAGGCATTACTGATTATAGAACTCATGTAGTTGACATTCGTGAGATGGAAATGTATGAAGAGGCAGATGCTGTTGTTACAGATCCTCCTTATGGAATTTCTACAACCACCTGTGGTGAAGGTGCATCTGGCATATTTAAGGAATTTTTAGAGTCAATCGAACATAGTATGAAAAAAGATGCTCTTTTAGTCATGGCTAGTCCTGATTCATTGGATATAGATTCATTATTTAAAGAGGTAGGTTTCGTTTTATTGGAAAGGTATGCAATTAAAATGCATAGGAGCTTGACTCGTATCATTTCTGTGATAGCTAAAATCGATTAAACTTTATTGAATTTTTTTTGAAGTTTGCTATTTCTAATATTTAGTAAACTTTAATCATATTTTGCAATAAAAAAGTTTATATTATATAAAACAATAATATTATTTAAATAAATAAAAATTGCTTTAGTATTTATGTACAAATCATTAATTAAACTAACAAGCACTTAAAAAAGATTAAAACTTTAAAAAAAATAATTGGAGGGAATAATATGGTAAATAGGGAAGACTGTGTTATCTTTAAACAAGAATATGGTAATGAATTATTAGTTAATCAACAATATGTAAAAATCAGAGCTAAAGAAGAAGGATTCATGTCTTTTAACCTTAGAGTCCCTAAAGAACAAATGCCTGAAATCGAAGGCTTCTTTAAAGGATTTAAAATTCCAGAACCAATTCTCATTGATATTGCATGTACTGGTAATATTCACTGTTATTTTAAGGGAGTTTCTCCTGTCATTGACAAACCTGAATATTCATTTATTTCATTAACTGTTCAAGAATTAAAACAAGAGATCGTTGATGAAGAACAAGAAATAGGTATTCCAGCACATGAATGTGTTGGTTGTGGATTACACTAATCATTTTAGGTCTTTTGCCTAAATTGATTATTTTCTTTTTTTATTTTAATAATTTAACAAATTTAATAAACTCTTTTTTTTGATTAGATTTACTATAACTTTTTTCTTGCTATTAAGTTTAATCTACAATTTCCAAGTGTGCAAATTTCCACTTAATCATTTATTTTATCAAAAACTAAAAAATATCTTAATTTCATTTATTAACCTATTTAACTTTAATCTTTTTTAAAAATAAAAACTTCTGTTAGTGTATATTATTCATTGAACATTTTTGAACATTATTTTAAATTTTTATTGCCTAATTTCTAGTTTTTACCATAATGTTTATATTACTTTAATGACATAATTATTTAATGTTATGTAATATTAAAAAATTTTATATTTTGATTCAGTATTTTATTGCTGAAAATGATTCATTTTAATATGGCATGGCATAATTTTTGTGAAAAAAACTTAAAAAAAATTAATAAAAATCAAAATGTGATTAAGATGAGTGACGTAAATAAAGATATCGGTATGAGAATTAAAGAATTAAGAGAATTATCCGATATTAGTACCGAAGAAATTGCTAAAGAACTTGATGTTGATGAAGAAACTTATATTTCCTACGAAGACGGTATTATTGATATTCCTGCTAGTTTCTTATACCAAATTGCACATATTTTTAAAGTTGATTTAGCTTTGATTCTTACAGGTGAAGAAACTCGTATGACTTATTTTGATGTAACTAGAGCTAATAAGGGATTTGCTGTTGACAGAAGGAAAGAATATACCTATGAAAACTTATGTAAGAAATTCATTCACAAGAAAGCAGAAATGTTTATTGTAACAGTGGATCCAAAAGAAGATGCTATTCCTTCTTTAAACTCACATGCAGGTCAAGAATTTAACTATATCCTAGAAGGTTCTGTTAAAATCTTTATTAAGGACAATGAAATTATTTTAAATGAAGGAGATTCTATATTCTTTGATGCAACTTGCAAACATGCTATGATTGCTTTAAATGATGAAAAAGCTAAATTCTTAGCTGTAATTATGTAATTATTCTAGTTTATGACTAATTATTAGTTTATGATTAATTATTGTAGTTTATGATTAATTATTCTAACTTATGATTTAATTATTGAAGT
>CAMODR010000076.1 GCA_946611495.1 uncultured Methanobrevibacter sp.
TTTTTATTTATTTTATTTTAATTTAATTATTCTTTTTTTCTTTTTTTTTATTTATTTTATTTTAATTTACTCATTGATTTTTTCTTTTTTTATTTATTTATTATGCAAAACTTTCCTTTTTTAACTCTTTACTTAATTTAATTACTTATTTCCTTAAGAAACTAATTTAAAGGTAAAATATATTAATAAGGACATAAATAAATATTATAAATTTACTGTAATAAAGAATTAGGTTGAAGAAAATGAATGAAAACATAAAGATTTTAACTATCCAAGACATATCATGTTATGGCCAGTGCTCAATAACTGTTGCACTTCCACTTATATCTGCCTTTGGTATAGAGACTGCTGTTCTTCCATCAGCTGTTTTATCTACACACACTTCAGGATTTTCTGAATATACTGTTAGAGATTTAACTGATGATTTGCCAGAAATTAGAAAGCATTGGGAAAAGGAAGGAATTTTCTTTGATGCAATATATACTGGTTTTATAGGTTCAATTAAACAGTTGGATTATATTAAGGACATTATAGATTCCAGATTAAAGCCAGGGGGACTTGTATTTGTAGACCCTGCTATGGCTGACCTTGGTGAGTTTTACAATGGCTTTGACCAGGAATTTGCAGATAAGATGGGTGAGCTTTGTAAATTAGGGGATTATATTCTTCCTAACACAACTGAAGCTTGCTACTTATTGCATAAACCTTGGAAGCGGGAATTTACAAAGGATGAAATCTTAGAAATGGCTAATGAACTCTCTCAATTTACTAAAAGGAATGTGATCTTAAAAGGAGATACTCATAAGGATAATCAGTTAGGAATGGTAGTTTTAGATAAGAAAGAATCTTCCTGTGAATTTGTTTATAATGAAAAAATAGATTATGTTACTCATGGAACAGGGGATGTTTTCTCTTCAATTTTTGTAGGTTCCATTATGAGCGGCAAATCTGCAGCGGCAGCTGCAAAAATAGCTGGTGAATTTACTAAAAAGGCTATTGAAAAGACTATTGTTGATCCTGAGCATACTTATGGAGTCAAGTTTGAGCAAGTAATTCCTGAACTTTATGATTTGTTAAATAAATTCTAATTATTTATTTTTTATTTTTTTTATTTTTTTGATGATTATTTAATAAAATTATTTTTTTTTTTAATTATCTGTTGATTATCTGTTGATTATCTGTTAATTATTTTTTATTTATTATAAGTGATTTTTATGACACTGGTTTTAATCGGTCCTGTTTGTGAGGATTTAATCATTATTGAAGGAGAAAAAAACTCTAAAGTAGGTGGAGCAAGCTTTTTTCAAAGCTTTGTTTATGATGAGTTTTATAATGACTATTTAGCTATTGTAAATTGTTCAAAGGAGAATCTTGCAGAGAGTTTTCCAGATAAGTCTAAAGTCAAGGTAATTCCAAAGGAAGAGACCCATTATTTTATTAATGAATATCCAAATAAAGATAATCTTGACATTAGGAATCAATCCACTAATTTTGCAGACATTCCAATTACAGCTAATGACTTAAAAACTATTTTTAATGATTTGGATGATAAGTTGAATGATGATTTTAGAATAGATGGTTTTGTTTTAAATCCATTGAACAGTAATGATTTCACTGTTGAAACTTTAGATTATCTCGGTTCATTCAATTGTCCAATTTACATTTCACTTCAGGGATTCTTAAGATTTATTGATGAAAATGGATCCATGGAATTGAGAACCTCAAACATTATAGATAAGATTAATGAAATAAGTGATGTCGTATTTTTGGATGAAAGTGAAGCAAGTATAATTAAAGGCACAAGCTTATTTGAATCTTTAGGGCCTAATTTGGTTATTACAAATGGAAGTAAAGGCTCAAGAATTCTTAAGTCTAATGACGAAATCATTAAGATAAATACAGTTAAATGTGATAATATATTGGATGCGACTGGATGTGGTGACACTTATATGGCTGCATTCATATCTAGCATGATGAATGGGCATGATTTGGAAGAGTCTGGCAATTTTGCATCATTAATCGCCAGTAAAAAACTAGAACAGTTCGGGCCTTTTAAGAAAGAATGATTTTTCAATTTTTACATTATAGAATTAAGAGAAAAACTTCAATTTTTAAATTATTGGCTTAAGAGAAGGATGTTTCAATTTTTATAATTATTAAGATAAAGGAATAATAATTATTCTCCTTTACTTAATTCTGCCCCAATTTTAAAAGCTTCCTCTAAGTCAATTGGGAATTGTTTTTCTCTAGATTCTTTTTTATTTTCCTCATCAAACATTGCCATATTGAATTTTGAATAGTCATTAACTTGTAATGTATTAAAAACAGGATAATCTATGACTTTTCCATTAAAGAAGTTTGCAAATGTGTTCTTATAATTATCAAATGTTGGCTTATTAAAGTTATCGTAATACTCTTTAGGAGCATTCATTGTATAAAACAAGCCTATATTTAATTTTCCTTTATAATAGCTTGGACCACCATCGTAGGATAAGACACAGAAGATTAATCTTTCATACAATGCCCTAAATCCACTGGCAACATCTCCTAAGTAGTTTGGAGCACCAAGAAGTAATGTGTCTGCTTCAAGGATTTTATCAATTATTGGAGTTAAATCGTCCTTATAATAGCATATTCCTTTTTCCTTATTTGCTCTTTTACAGGCTAAACAGCTCATGCAACCTTTAAAGTCAATTTCATATAAATTAAAATATTCTACTTCTGCACCAACAGATTCTGCACCTTTTGCTGCAGATTTCATAATTTTTCCAGTATTCCAGTTTTTTCTAGGGCTTGCATTGATTACAATTGTTTTCATCTTTAATCTCCAATATTTATTTTCTAATATCATATTATATTTTTTTAGAGATATTTTTCTTTATATCTTTATATTTTTTTAGAAATTTATTCTTTTTGTTCATTTTCTAATAATCCTTTTTCTACAAATACTTCTTTTGCAGCCATCACTCCATTGATGGCTTTAGGAAAACCTGCATAAGCACTCATTTGCATGATGATTTCAATAATTTCATTAGGACTGTTTCCAACATTGATTGCAGCATTGATATGATCTTTAAGTTGAGGTATTGTTCCAATTGCAGTCAATGCTGCAACAGTGCATAATTCACGTGTTTTTAAATCTACTGCGTCTCTTGTATAAATTTCTGAATATGGGAATTCTATAACGAATCTGGATAAATCTGGAGCGATATCCTCCAAATCTTTAAATATTTCTTCAACAGGAATTTTTTGAATATCCTCTAAGCATTCTTTACCTTTTTCATATCTGTCCATAGTATCACTAATCTAATTTTCTTATTAAGATAAATTTTATAGGCTATATATTTTTTTTAAGATATATATTCGACTATTTTTTTTTTAAGATATATAATCGACTATATTTTTTTTTAAGATATATTTAATCGGCTATATATTATATTTTTGATAATCTTTATAATGCTTAATCAATATAATAATTAATAGATTGTTGATAATATGAATTTATTAAAATTTAGATTTAATTAATGGAGGATAATGTGAGTAAAGATAAATCAAAGGAATTGAATCATGAGAATAAACAAATAGCTAATTCTGATATTCTTAATTCAAGGGACCATATTCATAATGTGAACTTTCATAATCATAATATTAATCAGGATATTCATAAGCAAGCCAGCCAAAATCTTTCATTCGCTTTAGTATTAAATGTTTTATTTAATATTGTAGTTATTGTTGGAGGAATACTTACTAATAGTGTTGCTATTATTTCAGATGCATTGCATGACTTAAGCGATACCTTTTCCATAGTAATTGCTTGGGTGCTTGAAAGATTATCTGGAAAGGAGTCTAATGATAATTTTACTTATGGATATCAAAGATTTTCAATATTTGGAGCTTTATTTAATTCAACAATAGTTATACTTGCTTCTCTTAATGTGGCTTATGAAGCTTTTACAAGACTTTTCATTGCAGAAAGTCCTGATGCGACAGGTATGGTTTTAATAGCTATTTTGGGAATCATTTTCAAGGGAGGATCTTTAATCAAGCTTCATAGGGGAAAGACATTTAATGAAAAGGCAATTTCAATTCATATGTTTGGTGATGTATTTGAATGGATTGCACTTTTGATTATCAGTGTTGTTCTTTTATTTGTCAATATTCCAATTCTTGACCCTATAGCATCCATATTAGTTAGCATTTGGGTTATTTATAATTTGGCTAAGACATTTATAGCAAGCGCTAAGATACTTCTCCAATCAAGTCCTTTAGATATTGATGTTAATTCGTTAAAAGAAGATTTATTAAGTGTTGAAGGTATAGAATCTCTTGAAGAGTTTCATATTTGGTCTATTGATGGAATAGATAATGTTTTAACATCTAAAATAAGGATAAATTCTAATAATGCTGATTTGGATTCCTTAAGTTCAATTAAGGATGAATTGGATAATGTATCTATTAAATATGGAATCAATTCAACAAATTTTGAATTTATTTTTTAACTTTTTTTATTTTTTAAATTTAACTTTTATTTTATATTTTTTTGTTTATTTTTATTATATAAAATCTTTTTTTTTAAAATTAGAGCATTATTTTATTTAAAAAGTTTTTTTTAATGCCTTTGATTTAATTAGAAAAAAGTTTATTCAAAATAATAGTTTTTGAGAGTTTTATAAAAAAAGTATTGTATTGGCTTAAAAATTAAAAATATTATTAAAAAAAGAAAAATATGAGAAGAATTATAATTCTCCTCTTGCTCTTCTTTCATCAAGAAGGCCTAAGCCGATTTCTCCTAATTTGTATTTTTGAATCTTACCACTTGTGGTAAGTGGGAATTCATCAACAAAGAAAACATATTTAGGAACCTTATATCTAGCAATGCTTCCGATACAGAAATCTCTTATGTCTGCTTCAGTAACATCGTCGAATCCATCTTCCTTAATTATGAAGGCACCTACGATTTCTCCGTATTTTTCATCAGGAATACCTGCCACTTGAACATCTTGAACACATTCATGGGTAAAGAGGAACTCTTCTATTTCCCTTGGATATATGTTTTCTCCACCTCTAATGATCATGTCCTTAATTCTTCCTACAATGGAGTAGTATCCGTCTTCATCCACTGTAGCAAGGTCTCCAGAGTGAAGCCATCCGTCAGGTTCAATGGTTTCAGCAGTCTTTTCAGGCATGTTGTAATATCCTTTCATTACATTGAAACCTCTGCACATGATTTCTCCAGTTTCTCCAGGTCCAAGCTCTTCACCGGTTTCAGGGTCTACAATCTTTACTTCAATGTTAGGGAATTTTCTTCCTACAGTATTGATCTTTTTCTCAAAGGAGTCTGCTGCATTGGTTTGAGTGAATCCTGGTGCAGCTTCAGTAAGACCGTATACGCTAGTGATTTCTTTCATGTTCATTTTTTCAATAGCATCCTTCATGGTTTCAACAGGGCAAGTGGAACCTGCCATAATTCCTGTTCTAAGTGAAGACATGTCAAACATGTCAAACATAGGATGGTTCATCATTCCAATAAACATTGTAGGCACTCCATAGATTGATGTGCACTTTTCCTTTTGGATTGATGAGATTGCAAGTAATGGGTCATATTCCTCAAGCATAATCATAGTTGATCCATGGGTGATTACTGCCATTACTCCTAAAACAGTACCGAAACAGTGGAATAAAGGTACTTGAAGAAGAAGTCTATCTGCAGGAGTGTAATTCATGTTTTCTCCAATATAATAACCGTCATTAACGATGTTTCTGCTTGTAAGCATTACTCCTTTAGGGAATCCTTCAGTACCGCTTGTATATTGCATGTTGATAACATCATTTTGGGTGACTGAATCCTTTACCTTCTGATACTCATCATCATCGTAGTTCATACCGAGGAGTAGGAGTTCGTTGGTGTTAAACATTCCTCTGTGCTTTTCTTGACCTACATGGATAAGGTATTTTAGGCGTGGGAACTTTTCACTATTTAAATTGCCTCTAGCGCTGGTTTTCATTTCAGGAACAAGCTCATGGATAATGTCAAAGTAGCTTGTATCCCTAAATCCATCTGTCATAGCTAAGGCTTTCATGTCTGATTGCTTTAACACATACTCTAATTCATGTGATTGGTATGCAGTGTTTACGGTTACTATTGTTGCTCCAATTTTAGCTGTTGCAAACATGAAGGTTAACCATTCAGGCACATTTTTAGCCCAAATTCCTACATGGTCACCTTTTTCAATTCCAATAGCAAGTAGGCCTTTAGCCATATTGTCTACTCTTTCATCAAATTCCTTGTAGGTGAATCTAAGGTTTCTATCAGGATAAACTATAAATTCGTGATCAGGTTGCTTTTCCACTTGGGACTCAAAGAATTTTCCAAGTGAAAGTTCTGTAAATAGTTCGCTCATTTTCTCACCATTTTTATAAATATAATTTTAATTCATTTTGTATAAAGGTTGTTTCGTAATTAAATCAATTCTAATAGTTGTTTCTGATTAGATTAATTCTACTGGTTTTTATTTTTTAGATTAATTCTA
>CAMODR010000077.1 GCA_946611495.1 uncultured Methanobrevibacter sp.
TAAAAGAATTTAATTCATAACTTACTAACAAAAGGCTTATAAAACTATAAAATCAACCATCATCTTCCTGAAATCCAACTTTTTTCAAAGCTTCTAAAGTTTCATTATAAACAGTTTCCTCTAAGGATTGCTTATGGATTATATGGGATGGAGAGGATGCTGCAGTTAAAATTCTAGACTTATTGTCCATAAAAACTAAAAAAGAGCCTGATCCAGGAATTCCTAAACGACCTCTTGCAATCACCAAATCTGCATCTGATTGATCAATAGCTATCATAGCCTTTGATATGGCAGGAGTTCTGCTAAAATCTGCATAATTAGTATTCACATGTAAATATTCTGCAGGAGGAATGTTAAATCTTTTTAAAACCTCATTTATAACTTCCACCTTAATTCCATTTTTATTTGGAACTACAATCCTTGCATTGCGAATATAATTTTGAATTTCCTTAATTTCCTCTTCAGTATCTCCCTTACGAGTTCCTTCATAAGATTGAATTGAAGCTTTTCTAATACTTTCCTCAAAGGCCATTTAATCACCAGTTTAAAAAAAATAATACATAAATAAAAAGAATAAAAAGAATAAAAAGATAAGAAAATAAAAAGTTTAGGCATGCAATTGAACTTCAAGGCCTAAATCCTCAACAACTGAAATAACATCATGCAAATTACCATAACTTGGAGAACCTACACCTTTTACAACTAAAGGATAATCCTCAGGAATTACAGTTGCCAAATTATTAGCTCCTGCAAGAAGAGGAAGCTCTACATTTTTAGGTCCAATAGTTGGAGTTGGAACAGTGATTCTAATACTTGGATACATGATCCTTGTAATTGCAATTGTTTTTAGCTGTTCTTCAATTGAACAAGGAGGATGATTTTCCATTGGAGTGTCTGCATAAGGATTAAAGCCCATTATAGGAATTTCCTCCAAGCTGTCAAAACTTCCTAAGAACAATAAATGGTTAACCCTATCTTCATATGATTCGCCAATTCCAATCAATAAACCTGAAGACAAACCTATACCTGCATCAGAAACCATTTGACATATTTTTATTCTATCAGATAATCTTTCACCAGGTTTAACAAAATTAAAAACATCTTCATTGATTGTCTCTAAATTACAGCAAACAGTATCTACACCATATTTCTTTAAATCATCAACAGCATCTTGAGTTAAATCAGCACCTACATTAACCAATATCTCTAAGGAAGTCTCTCCCTTAACAATTTTAGCAGCATTGACTGCCTGTTTGCCCTTATATCCATGACCTCCAGAACAGCTAATTCTTGGAATGCCTGATTTCTCAACACAATATGCCGCAGAACGTATCTCATCATCTGATTTATAAAATGCATCATAATATCCTGCAGATGAAGTTTTAGCTGCAAAACCACAATATTTACATCTTGGTTGAACTTGACATTTATTTGTAAGATGAATGGTAGATGTTAATTTAATTAAATCAGAACATTCATTTCGAATATCTGAAGCAATTCCACATAATCTCTTTAGATTTTCCTCATCATCTATTTCAAATAATTGAATTAATTCATTTTTACTTAATTTCTCTCTATTTTTAGCTTTTTCTAAGATAGATTCTATCAAGTTAACACCTTACTTTGAAATTATAAATTTAATAATAATTAGATTAATACTTCAATATCCCACAAAATATTAATCTAATCATATTAAACAAAAACATTGATCTAGTCATATTAAACAAAAACATAATCGGATTATAATATTAAACAAATATGTAAAAAATAATAAAAATTTATGAATAAATAATAATAAAACCATGTAATTTTTAAAAATAATGCTTATAAATCTAGCCCAATCTAAAAAAAATTAAAAAACTATAAATAATAATAAATATTATGTAAAATAAATATTAATTCATTAGATAATTTGTTATTAATGATTTATTCATGAATTCATATGAATAAAATATTATAACTTATTGTTTAATGCAAATACTAAAGAGTTAAATTAAACGCATTAAACCCAAAATTCACAAAAAGATTAATGCAATTTAATTTAATTTCTTTAGTTTTGGTTGTTAAAATTATCACTAGGCTAATTTCAACTATTATAACTTATAAAGTTATAAAATTTATTCTCTTTTTCCTAAAGATTCTAAGATAGTAGGTACAATTTCAGCTAATGGACCGAAGTTCATTGAGTCTGCAGTTCCTAATAATGCACCAGGATTTAAAGCATCATCCATTTTGTCGATACCTTCATCTTGCATTAATTTAATTACATTAGTTAATGCTTCATTAGCCATACTTTGTGCAAATCCTGCAGGAGCACCTAAAATTTGAGTTACAGTGTCTCTGTAAGATAAAAGACCTGCGTAAGTAATTGCAGTTACTGCGGAACACATATCACATACAGGACCTACCATGTTTGCAGGTAATGTAAATGCGGATCCTCTTGCTTTTTGTCCTAATTCAAATAAAGTGTCGATAGAAGCTTGGTCAGCAAAACCTTCTGCAATGTATACTTGACCTTTCATTTCAGGTACTGCACCTGGGTGGTAGGAAGCTACATTTACATCTTTACCTAAGTCTTCAAAGATTTTGTTTAATCCAGGAGTTGGGATAGTACATGCGTGAGTTACAATTGCACCATCTTTAATTACATCAGCGAATTTTTCAATGATAGCAGGTTGCATACCTCCTTCTGGTAACCAAGTCATGATCCAGTCAGCGTCAGCTACTGCTTCACGGTCATCGGTTGTTACTTTCATACCTAAGTCTTCAGGGTGAGTGAAGTGGATTGCACCTTTAGATGGTTTAGGAATGGTTTCAGCTAATTCTCCTACTTTTGCTCTGATTGCTGGCATTACATCTTCAGGGTTGCCTGCTTTGTGTGCTGCAATTACTTCTGCATAGTCAAAGTCATCTACTACAGTAAATTCGCCATCGAATACTGGGTCAGAAACAACCACTTCGTCTACTCCAGCTAATTCTAAGAGTTCTGCACCCATTTCAATAGTGGAGTGAGTCATGGAAATGTTTTCTTTTCCGGTTAATTCTGCAACTTCACAAGCTCTAGAAAAATTTGTAATTCCACTAGCTGCGTGAGTTCTGTAACAGCCAGCACCTAAAATTGCTACTTTCATTTTTTAAATCTCCTTTAATATTGTACCACTTTGCTAAAATTTAAATTAAAAAATAGGCAAAAAGAACTTAAGCCCAAAAATTTTTAAAATAAATATTTTTCACTCAAAAATTTTAATGCATATCACTTAAAAAAATGGATAATGCTTTAATTAGTCTTATTAGGAAAAAATATATGAAAATCACAATAATGATTTTTAAATGAATAAATTTTTTATATCATATTTAAAGCAATTAATCCCCAAATTTCTTTATTTGTTTAGAAGTAATACAAAAATGAATTTTTTTACCGTTTGAGTAATAATAATTAACAAAGTAGTAATAATATCTTTATTGTAATACATATTTATAATTATTTATTACTCAATAAAAAAATTTTGAAATAAAAGTAATACTTAAAAAGAAGACGGAAAAATATTAAAAAAAATAACAAAATTTTTATATCCTATAAAAATTAAATAAAAAATAGTATTGTAATAAGTTTTGAAAAAAAAGTATTACTTTTTTTTAGAAATTAATGAATTTAGTAATAAGAAAACATAGAAAATTATTATAATAAATTCATAATAAGGAATTTACTAATGAAAATTTAGCAATGAATTTTAAAAATGAGGGAAAAAATGTACGAACTTATTAAAGAATCAATTAATAGTGACGAAAGTGCTTTAGAATTAGCTAAATCCACAAAAGACGTGGAATCCGTTGTAGATGCAATATCTGAATTAAGCCTTGAAGAAACTATGAAACTTGGTACAAGATTCAAGAAGTTTCCAATTGGCTGCGATTTAACTGAAATAGTTGTAGGAACATGTGCATCAGATTTGGAAAAGATAGAATTATTCGGAAATTGCCAACTAGCTAATATGATTGGAGCGCCTATACACATTTGTGCATATGCATTTTCAGACATTGCAGAAAAATATGGCCAAAGAGGAGTGGAAATAATGGAAGAAGTATATAACATTACTGATGTTCCATTAGACCTTGACCACTTTGGAAAATATGGTGCAATGAGATTCCCAAAACAGATTGTTGGATGTGGGGGTGACTGCTATAACCAAGGCCCAAGCTTTACCGAATGCCCAAGAGGAAGAATACATGAAAGACTAATAGATAAGGAAAAGGCAGAAGAGGCAGATAAGGAGACTTGGGTGAAACTATCATCATCAGTTGCAATAAACTTAACTAGCGAACAATGTGGAGACGGACATGCAGCACCTTTAGAGGAAGCTGAAGATTTGGCAAACCTTGCTAAGAAATATGGAAAAGGATTGGAAGCAATCATGTTCGTTGGTGATGGATACGACGAATTGATTACCGGATTTAAAAAGGCTATTGAAATGGATGTTGACGTCTTTGTTATTGAAGGAGGGCCTTTTAACAGATGTGAAAACACAACAGAAAGCTTTGCAAAGGCAATAGCAATGAGCAGAATCCTATGTCCTGGAAAAGTTGTTGCAACAAATGGAGCTTATGAAAGCGAATGCAGAGCAGGATTAAGATCAGGACTGAATGTAATCATTACAGGATTTCCTAAAAACCACCATGGATACATGTGCGGATTTGAACCTGGAACTGCAAGAAGAGGAAAATTTGGATTGCCTAGAGTCATAGAAATAATGAATGAGGAAATCAAGTCAGGCGCAACTAGAGTACCTGTTCAAAGAGATGAGCTTTTAGCATTAACCCATGCAGTTAAACTTGCAGGGCCTGAAAACATTTATCCTAAAACCATTGGATCCTTTGCAATAGGGGATGCACATTGGGCTACAATACAAAATTCAAAAATGTATAAGGAAATGAACTTGCCAATCAGCCTAGATGAAATCGCTGCCAAAATAAATGGAGATTCCGTTTCATTACATGGAGGAAGATTTGTATCATGGCTTGTTGCAAAAGAATTGGATAAAAAGGGAGTTGATGAAATAATCATTACCGACAGCAACCCATGGGTTGAAAAAGTAAGCGTTGAAAACTTGCAAGAGGAATTGAAGGCTACCATAATACAAGGCCATGCTGATGATAAGGCAGTGGGACGCATAGCTAAGGAATCAGTTATTACTACAACAATCCCTAAGATACATAATATCATCAGTTCCAAGATACCTCATGCATTGAATATAATTTAGTTAAATTATATTCCCATAAAACATAGAAAAAAATAGGATAATACTATAAAATAAAAAAATGAATAAAAAGTAATACTTATTTAGAAAAAAGTAATAAACTTTTTATATGAATAATTACATAATAAAAATTGTGTTTAAAGAGACCTAATTTTTAAAATATATCGCTCAAATTAAAAAAAATTTCCTCTTTAAACCATAAGAACAATGTGTCACCTTAAAAAAACATTGTTCTTATTCATTTTTATAAAAAAAATAAATAAAATTAATCTTATATAAAAATAAAATAATTACGATAATTTATAATATATTCAAAAAAAAAACAAATAAGCCAATTAACCCTCCATCACTTTATTTTAAAATTAAGCCAACTACTTTTAATCTTTTTTTAGCAAAATATTAACAAACATCATTACATCAAGCCTAAATTAACAAAAATTTCAAACATCAAAAGATAAATCAAATTCACTCTAAAGCATCAAATCTTAGGCTCTAATTTTTTAATCATAATTGCTAAAAACACAATTATCATAGGGAAAAATAATCCATA
This sequence comes from uncultured Methanobrevibacter sp., assembly GCA_946611495.1. GTDB lineage: Archaea > Methanobacteriota > Methanobacteria > Methanobacteriales > Methanobacteriaceae > Methanobrevibacter. The sequence continues at coordinate 5,806 of CAMODR010000077.1, forward strand.
CAATATTAAAACCAAGTCCCCAGGCACCAAGTCTCCAATAACCACTGATGCAGCAAGCAGCATAGTCAAAACAATGACTGGTGCCAAAATAGCTAAAAAGGTATAAATCATAATGAATGCATTTAACTTTTCACTATACTCCTTCAATTTCATACGCATATCAAAATTCACATCTTCAGCAATGATATTCAATGAATTTGATAGGTTACTGCCTATTCTTAAGCTGGACAATATTTCAAAAGTTACCCTTGATAATGCCTTAGACTTTACTCTTTTATCCAAATTCAAAAAGGCATTTTCACTAGACTCCCCATATTTAATCTCTTCAAGAACTCTTGAAAATTCTAAGGATAAAACTCCATAATCAGATTCTACAACTGAATCAAGAGCATCAAACAAGCTTTTTCCAGCCCTAAGTTCAGTTGACAACTGTCGTAAAGCATAGGGCAATTCTTTAGAAATAGAAGAATAGTTATTTTCATTTTTGATTTTAGGATAATAAACAATCAAGAAAGCAATCAAAAAAACTGCAATCAAAAGAGCCATAGACAATTCAAAAGATAAAAATAAAGCTATTAAAACACAGATTGAAATAAATGCAATAAAACCTAATAATATAAGTTTTAATAAATCCTGTGATGATTTGATCTTAAATAATTTATTATTGAGTAAAAAAATAATCATTTTACTTTTTAGCTTAGAGAAGTGATTATCTTCT